>JABDLZ010000120.1 GCA_013001705.1 Flavobacteriales bacterium | reverse complement strand
AGTCGGATGTGATTCATGTGTTCGTGTTTAGTTCTTTCTCTTATTCACTCGCTCTCAAACGGTCCGCTCGGGATCGAATTGCTCAAGGTAATCCGCCACTCTCTTCACAAAGCTCCCTCCCAAAGCGCCATCGATCACGCGATGATCGTAGGCATGGGATAGGAACATCATATGCCTGATACCGATGAAGTCTCCCTCAGGGGTCTCGATCACAGCGGGTTTCTTACGAATGGCACCCAGTGCCAAAATAGCACTCTGAGGCTGATTGATGATAGGTGTACCCATGACATTACCGAACGTTCCCACGTTAGTAACTGTATAGGTGCCTCCTTGTATCTCATCCGGAAGGAGTTGGTTCTCCCGGGCCCGTGCAGCCAGATCATTGACCTTGCGGGCCAGCCCCACCATATTGAGCGTATCCGCTTCTTTTATCACAGGTACGATGAGATTTCCAGAAGGAAGGGCGGTTGCCATTCCGATATTGATCCTTCCTCTACGGATGATCTTATCACCATCTACGGATACATTGACCATGGGGAAGTCCTTGATCGCTCGGGCCACAGCTTCGATAAAAATGGGGGTGAAGGTCAATTTCTCACCTTCTCTTTCTAGGAAAGACTTCTTGTTCTTCTCACGCCACTCGACAATGTTGGTCACATCGGCTTCAACATAGGAAGTGACGTGCGGTGAGACCTGCTTGGACATCACCATATGGTCTGCGATGAGCTTGCGCATGCGGTCCATCTCGATGATCTCATCCTGTCCACCTACAGATACAGCAGGTGCCATGGCCGGTCGAGGTGCTGGTGCGGGTTTGCTTTTCTGTTGCACCGGTTCAGGACGGGGTTCAGGACTCGCCATGCGCTGAGTTGCAGATCCCTCTTGGCGTTTTGGGATATAGGCCAGAATATCTTTTTTAGTCACCCTGCCATCTCTACCAGAGCCTGGAAGTGATTCCAATTCCTGCAAGGTGATTCCCTCAGTGCGGGCAATGCTTCTTACCAAGGGAGAATAGAATCGACCATTCGAACCATTGGATGACACCTGTTCAGCCGATTGCTCCACCCGTTGCTCGACTTGAGCAACTACTTCAGGTCTGGGAGTTGGCGCTGAACTTGCCGTAGCACCACTACTCGTGCTCGGAGCAGAGGGTGTAGAGGATGATTCGGCCTCTGTATCCATTACGGCTATCACCTCACCCACCTTGACCACATCGCCTTCGTTGAAAAGGACTTCGGTGATGGTGCCGTCTTCAGGAGCAGGAACTTCACTGTCCACCTTGTCGGTAGCTATCTCCAGAACGGCCTCATCTGCTTCTACTTTGTCACCTACCTGCTTGAGCCAAGAAGTTATAGTGGCTTCTGCCACGCTTTCACCCATTTTTGGTAGTATGATCTCTAGTCTCGCCATCGTTCAGTTTCCAGTTGACAATATCAGACAAAAATATACTTCTCCCGTTGTCTTATGTTGGGATTCCCAGAACAGCTTTTCAACCGTGGGTTTCAGGTAACCCACGATCAGCTGAGCCCCAGATTCCTCCAATTCTTCAAGATGAGATCCATATCGGCCGATACGCGATAATCTTTGGCATAGAGTAGATTGCTTCTCTTCTTCTGCTCTTGATTCTCGACCAGGCCATGGTCCGGGGCCAAGATACCGGGTCTGAGGTCGGGTAGGTGCTGGCTTTCGGCCACGTCTCTGTAGAATCCTACCCAAGTGCGTTGTCCGATCAGCACCCGTATGCCATTTCGTAAAAAGCCTACGGGCCTATGTTGTAACCACATGAAAAGAGGTGCGATGATCAGCAGAAAAGACGCACTCAAGAAGTCGAGGATGCGCTTGTTCCGTTGATTCACCGGTTTGGCGATAGAGTTCATCTCGAGCGCGAGTAAGTCGCCTTTGTTGTCTTTGGAATTACTTCCGATGATGAACAGACTCTCTGGAGGAGCGATCTTGAAATCCAATCTGCGGCTGTCCAAGGTGCTCATCAGATCGATGATGCGGTCGGCTGAAAGGTCCTTCGCACAGAATATGACCTCGTCTGCTGCATAGACCTCCGTGGTAGAGCGGATACGCTCTCCCAATGCCGGCCCTTCCTCTGGGTCGATCTCATGAATGAACCTGCTCTCGATTCCCAGGTCCACCATCATCTGTTGCACTCGAGAGCGCTCTTCTGTACCCCCGACCACCAGATAGACCCGTTGAGCATCTTCCTTGCTTTTAGCTTCCGGACTCAAGGCCCTCCAAAGAGCATTGGTCACCAAGAATAGGATTCCCGCTGCCAAGGTGCCCAATAGGATGATCGCTCGTGAGAATCTATAATTCTCTGGTAGCAACGAATAGAGGATGAGGATCAGAGCCGTACCGATGACCACACCTTGGATTTTCCTCCGGTCTTTGAGTGGATATTCGTAGGCGCTTGCCAGAAATGCCGTGATCACCCAGACCAGTGCGTAGGCAGGTAATGCAATGCCCAATAAGCGGCTATCGTAGATAACACCCGTATACTCTGCATACAGATGACTGATGCCCAGAAGTGCTGTGCTGAGCAGTAGGGTGTCGATAAGCGGGTGGAATACCTTCTGGGCAAATCTCTTGAGGATACTGAGTAGAGCCCTCACGAATATGGCCAGTTCTATGAGACGGCCAAAATACTTGGCATGATCATCGGAGAAGTGCTTCTTAGCGAAGATGCGCATGGCATTATAGAAGACCATGACATAATTGATGCTCGTGCGCTTGGTGCTTTCTCCTTTGTAGTGGATGATCCGGGTCTCAGGTGTATAGTAGTTCTTGTATCCACCTTTGATCAGTCGATAGGAGAGGTCTATGTCCTCACCGTACATGAAATAATCCTCATCCAAAAGTCCCACTTCATCCAGTGCCTTCCTTCTCATGAACATGTAGGCGCCCGAAAGGATCTCGACCTCGTGTGTCTCGAATTCGTCCAAATGGCCGAGGTGATAGCGATTGAATCTTTCTGAACGCGGGAAAAGCCGGCTCAGACCAAAAATCTTATAGAAGGCGACCATCGGAGTAGGAAGTCCTCGCTTGCTTTCGGGAAGGAATCCACCTTTTCCATCCAGCATGCGTACACCTAGGCCGCCTGCTTCTGGATGCTGATCCATGAACTGGATACAAGTGCTGAAGGTCTCTTCCTCGACCACGGTATCGGGATTGAGGAGAAGTACATAATCTCCACTTGATTGACGTATCCCTTGGTTGTTGGCTTTGGAGAATCCTTTATTGTCCGGATTGGCGATGAGTCGGACCTCTGGGAATCGGCTTCTCACCATTTCTACACTTCCATCTACCGAGGCATTATCCACTACAATGACCTCTGATTCTATGCCTTTACAGGCCTTTTGTACAGAAAGCAGACACTGTTCTAGAAAGTGCTCGACATTGTAATTGACTATGATGATGGACAGTCTCATCAACGGCTGAGGCTCATCTCGAATGGAGTCCGATTCATGATCGATCGACCCAAAGTGATCTCATCTGCATACTCCAATTCGGTCCCTACGCCTACACCTCGTGCTATGGTGGTGATATTGACCGTATGGTCTCCGAACGAGCGATAGATATAGAAATTCGTAGTGTCGCCTTCCATAGTCGCGCTGAGCGCCAGAATGACCTCACGAACTTCTTCACCCGCAGTGACCCGCTCTTTCAACTCATCCAGTCGCAATTCGCTGGGGCCGACCCCGTCCATGGGGGAGATACGTCCTCCAAGTACATGGTAGACCCCGTTGTACTGCTGAGTGGACTCTATGGCCATCACATCTCGAATATCTTCCACCACGCATATGGTGGAGTGATCCCGGTTCCCATTGCTACAGATAGTACAAAGTGGATCATCTGAGAGGTTGAAACACGAACTGCAGAAGCGGATATTCTCCTTCATCTGGATCAAGGAGTCTGCAAATCTCTTGACCCGGTCCGGTTCTCGCTTGACCAGTGATAGAATGAGTCGCAGGGCGGTCTTACGTCCGATTCCCGGCAAAGAGGACATCTGTTCTACTGCCTCTTCGATATATTTTGATGAATGTTCCATACAAACAAGCACCAAAGATATCCAAGACAAGGGCCTCGAGGGTGAGCTCCAAGACATATTTCCATTCCTTTGTCCGTCATGGAATGGGAAGGAAATCTAAGGAAGATGACCACGACCCTCGAGCAGGGGATGGCTCAGTACGAACTCAAGCTCTATGACATTCTCGAGTATTCCGAGAGCGTGGACATGAATGCCCTGGTAGGGAAGGAGATACGCATCTCCTTCGATGGGGACATCCATTGCCGATACACCGGTGAGCGCATCAAGAAGACCTATGGAGAGGGACTGAGTTACAAGGCCTTCAGGGATAGTCCCCTGGCCACAGAGAGCATTATCCGACCGGAATTGAGCCGTATCCATGAAGGCATCGCACTCAGGGATGAAGCATGGGAGCGGGCCAATCACCTGACTCCCCATATTACGTACCTCTCTTACACATCAGGGATCAAAGTAGGAGTCACCCGTCAGGCGAATGTCCCGAGTAGATGGGTCGATCAAGGAGCGACCAAAGCACTTGTTATCGCTGAGACCCCATACCGGCAAGCTGCAGGTCTGATAGAAGTCGCGCTCAAATCCCATTTGAATGACAAGACCAATTGGCGGCATATGTTGACCGGTATGACTACAGGTGATAGCGACCTGGAAGCCAAACGGGACGCGGTGAAACAATACATCGATGGAGAACTGCGATCGTTTTGGAGCGATAACTCGGAAGAACTTCTTATCGAGTACCCGGTGCTCAGGTATCCGGTCAAACTGACAAGTATCAAGTTGGATAAATTCCCAGTGATCGAGAAGAAACTGAACGGAATCAAGGGCCAGTATCTCATCTTCTCAGATGATACCGTCATGAACGTACGCTCCCACTCTGCTTATCGTGTGAAAATAGAGGCCTAGAACCGCTTACTGTGTTACATTGGAATGATAGCGATAGAGCTTTCCATTCATAATGGAGACCACGTCCGCCATCTTACGTTTGATGAAGAAGGAGTTGAGAGTCCGGGTGTAATACGGGAAGGGATTGTCCAGTTGAGTGAATTCCTCGTCTTTGATGATCAGTGCATGGAAGCGCATATTGGCTCCTCCATAGTATTTGGCTTCATTGCGATAGTTCGAATTCTTCTCTTGACTATCCGGGATATTCTTGACCTTGTATTGTTTCGGAGCTAGGAGCGTGAATTCTGCGGTGAAGTAGTCATCCTCGACCACCTTGATCGATTCATCCTCTTCGAGATCATCATTCAAAAAGAGCACAGAGTCCAGTTGGAGCTCCCTCACATATTTGGAATCGTGGCTGTAGAAGAAATAGACCGGGCAGAAATCGAACTGACTGCGAAAGGATTCTACTATATCCAGATTCTGAGCAAAGACTTTACTCTGCAATGCATCCGCCTGCTTGTTGAGCCCTTTTTCGCGCATGGCATCGATTGAAGGTCTTTTGGTCGGAAGCCTGACCAGTAGAGCTCCATTTTTCAGCTTCTGGATCTGGTCTTTGGCAGTTATGGCCCGTTCATTCCATGTAGGATATCCGTCTTCATCTTTCTGTGAGAATACTTGCATGACCAATGAAAAGGACAAAAAGAGAAGAAGAATAGATTTCATACTGCGGTCCATAGGCGTAAAAATAGAAAGACCCCTCGGGTTGAAGGGGTCTTTCTTTGAACGGTGAATTTCTTTGACCTATTGCTTGATCAGGGAGGTGGTGCGCTGACCATTCTTTCCGATCAATTTCAATTCATACTGCGCAACTGGCAGTTCGGACAGGTCGAATTCTGTTCTGAATACCCCAGGGGACAGAGTTCCAAGGTCCTTTTGGACAACAATCGCGCCAAGGGCATCGATGATCTCGAGTCTGAGATCCGTGGCTTCCAAGAGGTCGAATGTGAGTACGACTCGATCCTGCACTGGATTGGGGAAGAGTTCCATACCACTTACTATTTCCCACTCCTCCAGGGAGGTGACTACAGATACTTCCAACGGCAGAATGTCCGATTCGCAGATGAATTCTCCCTTGGTGGTCTTCCAGTTGTAGAAGTAGTAGTAATACGTTGCACCATAATAGGAGCTATGAATCTCTCCTGAGGTACCTATCGGATAGGGGTACTGAACTCCGGAATTATTTCGGAAGAGGTCGTTCTGTGGGCATCTCAGGCTCAGATCCTCACCTACAGGCACGTCCCAGCCCAAAGCCACTACATTCTCTCCATTCTCTAGATAGAACTCACCGGATTCCAACACATTTCCATCACCATCCACGAGTTGGAATGTACGATCACCTACCATGTTATCGACCACATAGACAGTGACTTCATCCAAAGTGAATTCTTCCCACACATCGAAATAGCTGTAGGCTCCAGATGCGGGTAGGCCTCCACCTCCGCTGTTGTCCAGTTTTCCACCGACTTCAGAAAGGCCTTCGTAGATGGTCGTATTGCTGGCATAGACAGTTATTCCACCTTCTGGCACATCGACCAAAAGGTCGTTTCCAGTACCTAGGATGTCCGTTCCAGCAGCATCTGCATACCAGGTGATATTCTCTCCTACGGCACTGATCGTGTGTTCTCCAGTAGAATTCACTTCAAGATCTTCCACCACGGGTAGTGGGGTATTCAATACTTCGACTTCGATGGTTTCTGATGTGGCCGGTCCACACTGACCGGTGATGGTCACGCTGTAGTTTCCAGTCTCTGTTACAGTGATGCTTTGTGTGCTTTCATCATTGGACCAATCATATGCCGCTGCTTCCGTACTCGTGATGAGCAGTTCAGCTCCTTCACAGAACACCGTCTCACCGTCCAAGGTGAGGGTAGGTGTCTCATCCTCGATCACCGTGACCAGAATCATTTCAGAGAGTGCCAGACACTCATCATTGGCTGTCATGCTCACTGAGTAGTTGCCTGCCAGTTCTACGTTGATGCTCTGACTGGTCTGTCCGGTATTCCAGAGGTATTCGTATCCCCCGGGAGCCGTGAGCGTGACTATTTCTCCCGGACAGATATCCGTTGGGCCAGAACTGGTCACCGGACCTGCTTCGAATACGCAAGATGCCTCGGGTACTATATGAAGTTGATTGATATCCACATCATAGAGTGCCGTGGTGACGCCCGAAGGCCAGCTGATCAATACAGAATCTATCTCCGTAGCCGCGCCTATCCCGAAGTGTACATCCAAGGTGCTCATCGGAGCAAAGCTTTGACCGGAACGACATTCTCTCATTTGCATTCCCCAGTCGCCATAGATGGTGACTCGAGAACCGATTCCGTTCTTATTGCTGATGATCCCTTCGAGTGAGAATTTCACCCAGTTATTGGCATTTCCATCATTCATCCAAACACTATTCCCTGTCCACACATCGATGAAACCATCGTTGTTGAGATCGCATAGTGCACCATCATCGAAGGGTAGAGACATGGAAGTGAACTGTAGGTCTCCATCGTTATGATAGAACTCCTTGTTCACAAAAGATTGCGTCAAGATATCGACATAGCCATCATTGTCGAAATCAGCTCCGATGCATGCCCATGAGTCGAGGTCATCCGCATCGATGCCACTCCCTGCTGTCACCTCGGTGAAGTAGCCTGTGCCATCATTCTCCATCAATCGATTGGCCCAGGTATGATTGACCGTGTAGGTGTCAAAATCGCCATCGTTGTCAAAGTCCTCGAAGATCGTGACCCAACTCTGGTCATTATCATCCATGTTGACTTGGGCTCCCACTTCGGTGAAGGTGCCGTCTCCATTATTGCGGTAGAGACCATTGATCCTCTGTGGGTCGTTGGCTGCGGCACCGCTCCTGCACTTGGACATATACATATCCACATCCCCGTCATTGTCATAATCGCACCATACACTCGCGTAATTTCCTCCAACAGGTATCGTCTCTATCAAGGACTGGTCCTCGGTCATGTTGCCCGTACCGTCATTTCTGAAGGGGTGACTCTGGTCCACATCGTGGCACGCAAAGGCATCGAGATTCCCGTCATTGTCGATATCCACCATATTGGTCCGTTGAGTGAAGATGTAATCGTCCACATTGACCTCGGAATAACCCGTGCCGTCTTCATTCGCATAAACAAAGGATACCTCGGACCCACTACCTAGGATCAGGTCATTGAATCCATTCCCATCCAGATCACCACCGGCCACACTCCAAGATGGATAATTGCTCAGCCCGACAGGATAGACTTGCTCGATAAAGGTGCCATCTGCCTGCTGATAGTCTATGATGAGATTGCCACTGCTATAGCGGACCACATCATCCAAGTGATCACCGTTCATATCCATGGCACAAGGCTCCCCAGCAGAGGTGGTCCCATTGAGTATACCGGTCATTTGTGTAAAGGTCTGGGCGGAAGCTGCGAAGGCCAGACATATGAAAAGAAATAGTAGTGATGATCTCATTCTTGCATAGAGGATTGATAAGGAGCGCAATTTAGCGATTACGCACTCTAAATCAGCAGGTCTTAATAGCGATAGATTGGAATCCATAATGCTAGAGTGGAAGGACATACCATCTTTGCAGGGTGATGCCAAAAGCCATCTCCTATACTACTCTGACAGTGATGTTCGGTCTGATGATCTCCTGTGGAGTGGAGGATCCAGGAAAATCGGCAACCCAGCCTGTCTCTCCAACTGACGATGCCGAGTCTCTTTTTGAAAGGCCCTTGGTACAGGTAATGGAAACCGAAGAAGGTCGTCTACTGAGATATGAGACTCCTCAGGGCGAAAGGGAAATTCTTCAAGGAAGCGGGGAGTATCGCATCGCCTTGAGCTCGACCACTCAGCTGTATTACTTCCAGAAAATAGGAGCCATGCATCAGGTGGTGGCCTGTACATGGCTTGATCTTCTTCCAGATGAAGGGATGAAACAGTCCGTTTCATCGCTGGGAGTCAAAGAGTTGATCAGTGGAGCAGAATTGGACCTGGAATCCATACTATCGGTCCGTCCAGATGTATTCCTATATGACCCGGCCGATGCTGCCCTGATAGATCGGTTGACCTCTCAGGGAGTGCGCTGTGTGCCATTCGATGAATACCGTGAGTCCGATCCTATGGGCAGAGTAGAATGGTTGCTCGTGGTCGGGGCCATTTGCGACCGAATGGAGCTCGCTCGTGACAGTTTGAAGGCCATCTCTATGCGCTATGATTCTGCCCGCTCCTTGGCACCAATGGATGCGCGCGTCATGATGTTATCCTATTATCAAGGTACTTGGAGCGCTGCTGGCGCTGGGAGCATTCTCAGTCAGATGGTACGAGACGCGGGTGGCGAGTATGTACTAGAAGGAGACCGGAGTGGGAGTGTGAACCTCGGTCTAGAGGAGCTATTGAGCCTGATTCCGGACCTCACACATGTCGGATTCATCTATGAAGGTGAATTGTCACTGGATCAGTTGCTTTCTTGGGAACCCAGACTGGAGGGAACCGATCTGGAAGGAAAAACGCTTTTCCAAGTAGATGTCAGCCAGGTGGATTATTTCGGGTCAGGTATTCTCGAGCCCGATGTGATGGTAGATGATCTGAAGGCCATCTTCGGTTCAGTGGATCACGCTGGAAGAAGGTATTTCCAAGAATTCCATATCCCTTGATTTGCCGTACTTCGTCCGGTCATGCGCTGGCTAGTATATTCCATCCTCATCGTGCTGCTTATCGGCTTGAATCTGGCTGCGGGAAGCACTGGGTGGATCGAGCTGGATTGGGCCATGATATTCGGAGATGATCCAGATGGACTCCAATCCCGTATCGTAAGGGATATCCGTTCTCCAGCTATACTGACGGCCATTTTATCGGGATCGGCTCTTGGTCTTTCCGG
This sequence comes from Flavobacteriales bacterium, assembly GCA_013001705.1. Taxonomy (NCBI): domain Bacteria; kingdom Pseudomonadati; phylum Bacteroidota; class Flavobacteriia; order Flavobacteriales; species Flavobacteriales bacterium. The sequence goes on along the minus strand of JABDLZ010000120.1, from coordinate 21,412 downwards.
TCTCTTGATGCAGGTCATTTTTCAAAATCCTCTAGCGGGTCCGGGGGTGATGGGGGTGAGCAGCGGGGGAGCCTTGGCCGTATCGATCGCCATCATTCTAGCACCGGTCGGGGCCCTATCCGTGACGATACTGTCTATGTTGGGTTCGACCCTAGTCTTGGCCATCATCCTCTTTGCCTCCATGCGATTTAGGGGAAGTGCTTCTCTGCTCATACTGGGTCTCATGATCGGATATATCATCTCTGCCCTTATCAGTGTGCTGGAATACAGTGCAGAAGCAGAACGTCTGCAGCGATTCATCTTCTGGACACTGGGAGGGTATCATCATGTGTCCTGGTCGGAAATGCCATGGCTTGCCTGCCCAGTGCTCCTGGCAGTATTGATGCTGGGACTGCTGCATACTCGGGTCGATATGTTGCTTCTGGGAGAGGGTCACCTCAGGAACTTAGGATTCGATTTCAAGAAGTGGAGGATCGTCTTCTTTGCCCTTATCGGTGTATTGGTGGGGGTGGTCACCGCATTCTGCGGGCCGCTGGCATTTATCGGATTGGCCAGCCCGCATATTGCTCGTATGATGACAGCCTCCGATCTCAATCGCAAGATGATTCCCCACGTGATCCTGGTGAGTATCATCATCTCATTGGTCTCTTTGCATATCACGCAGGCTCACTACATCCAAGTCCAGATTCCACTAAATGCTGTTCTATCCATATTTGGTGCACCGGTGGTCATCTGGTTGCTCATCAAACGACCTTACGTCTCCTCAGCATCATGAACTTGAACATCAATACATTGAGGATCGGGTACGATGACAAGGAGTTGGCCCATATCGTAGATCTAAGCTTGCAAAGCGGTGAGATCCATTACCTGATAGGCCGCAATGGGATAGGTAAATCCACCCTCTTCAAGACCTTGGCCGGTATAGTTCCATCCATTGGTCACACGGACATACAGTGGGAGGGGAGAGAACTGGATCTCACCCTAGGTCGTGACCTGGCCCATACAGTTTCCTATATGCATCGCTATCCGGTACATAGTCGTATCACAGTGCTCGAATTCTACCAGATAGCTTTGAAGCAGGTCGAAGGAATGGGGATCGAGCTTCGTGCGAAGCTCGATCAGGCCATGGCTCTGAGCAAGAGACTCGGAATTGAAGGTCTGCATGACCGCTATATCCCCTCTTTAAGTGATGGTGAATACCAGAAAGTGCTCATCACCCTATGCTTGTCCCGCGCCTGTCCGATCATCCTATTGGACGAGCCATTGAATCATTTGGACCCTCCCGCTCAAGAAGAAATGATGGTTTTGTTCAAGGAATATGCACGAGAACATTTGCTCTGGATGAGCACACATTTTCTTGAAAAAATCCAAAGCACCAAAGGTCGGACATTAGCTATTTCGAAAGAAAATATGATGATAAGTGTTGATAATCAAATTCTTAGCGACAAAGTGCTAGTGGCTGATCTTTATCGATAAGATTCAATAAAAAATTCTTGAACGAAGCAGCGAATGCGCTTCTATATGTTCTTCATTTGTGACCAAAAGTTAAACAAAGTGGGGCATATCAAGTACACATTCTCTATCAAGGACCTGGAGAATTTCACAGGAATCAAAGCGCATACCATACGAATGTGGGAGCGGAGGTATGATCTTTTGAATCCTGAACGGACCGAAGGGAATCAGCGCTACTATGACCTCAACAACCTGCAGAAGCTCCTCAACATCAAGCTTCTGTATGACAACGGATTCAAGATATCCAAGATAGCCTCGCTCGAGCCAGAAGAGATACCCAATCGAGTATTCGATATCGTGAGTGAACTGGAGGATAGTCATCAGGCCATCGATATGTTGAAGATGGCCATGTTGAACTTCGATCAGGGTCTATTCGAGAAGACCTATATGCACCTCATTTCCAATCTGTCCTTTCGCAGAGTGTTCATCGATGTTTTCGTGCCTCTCTTGGAGCATATCGGATATCTCTGGCAGATGGATTCCATTACCCCAGCACATGAGCACTTCATCTCTAATCTGATCCAGCAGAAGATACTCGCCAATATCGAACGGATACAGACCATCCAGCATCACAGAGAAGACCGGGTCTTTGTCTTGTATCTACCGCATAATGAGATCCACGAACTCGGTCTGTTGTACCTTCACTACGAACTCATACTTCGCGGTTGGAAATCCATTTACTTGGGTCCGAGCGTATATCTGGACAACCTGTTTGATTTGATCAGCATCTATCCCAAGATAACCTTTGCCACCTACTTCACAGTAGAACCCACACCACCTGAGATCGATGGCTATATGGAGAGGGTAAAGAACGAATTGCTGACACGCGAGGACGACCAGATGTGGATACTTGGTAGACGTATCACGGATATCGATGAGAAGACCCTGCCAGAGACCGTGAATCTATTCCCGGGTCTGGCCAAGGCCCTGGAACACCTTAACACATAGCCATCATGCAGAAGAGTTTAGACATAGGTGTAATAGGAGCTGGATATGCTTCACTGGCCACGGCTTGCTACCTCGCTCATGCAGGTCACCGAGTGACCATGTACGAGAAGAATGAGATGATAGGAGGGCGTTCTCGTCAACTCAAGGCAGAAGGATTCACCTTCGATATGGGTCCGACCTGGTATTGGATGCCGGATGTCTTCGAGCGCTTCTTCAACGATCTAGGCCGCAGTAGTTCTGATTACTATGAACTCATCCGCACAGATCCTGCCTATCGGGTCTATTTCGGTGAGGGTGATTACATGGATATGCCCACTTCATTGGAAGCTCTCTATGCCTTGTTCGAGCAGGAAGAAAAAGGAGCAGGAAAGGTCTTGAGGCAGTTTCTGAAAGAAGCTGAAGACAACTACGATATCGCCATCAAGGATCTGGTGTACCGACCCGGATTGTCCCCATTGGAATTGATCACGCCTCAGACCATCAAGAAGGTAGGCCTGTTCTTCAAAACGATCTCCAAGGATGTACGTGCCCGGTTCAAGTCAGAAAGATTACGGAGCATCCTCGAATTTCCAGTTCTCTTCCTAGGAGCAAAACCAAGCAAAACACCTGCATTCTACAACTTTATGAATTATGCAGACATGGTGCTCGGTACCTGGCATCCGAGAGGGGGGATGTTCAGTGTGGTGCAAGGGATGCAAAAGGTGGCAGAAGAGTTAGGCATACAGGTCAAGACTTCAGCTGATGTGACCGCTATCCACACCGATCAAGGGAAAGCCACCGGACTGGAAGTCAATGGTGCCTTCTGCCCGCATGATGTAGTGGTCAGTGGAGCGGACTATGCGCATACAGAGACCCTGCTGAAGAAGGATGAAAGGAAATACTCCAAGACCTACTGGGAGAAGAGGACCTTTGCTCCTAGTGCACTCTTGTTCTATCTCGGTCTGGATACCAAGATCGAGAAAGCACTCCATCATACCTTGTTCTTCGACACCAGTTTTGAAGAGCACGCAAAAGCCATATACGACAATCCCAAATGGCCCGATCGCCCGCTTTTCTATGCAAGTTTTCCCAGCAAGACAGATAGCTATCTGGCGCCAGAGGGATGCGAGACCGGCATCTTTCTCATACCCATAGCACCGGGTATCGAAGATGGTGAGGCGATCAGAGAAGAATACTATGAGATACTGCTAAGCCGACTTAAAGCCTTGACCGGTCAGGAGCTGAAAGACCATGTGGTCTACAAGCGCAGCTACTGTGTCTCGGATTTCGTGAAGGACTACAACAGCTATAAAGGCAATGCATACGGACTGGCCAATACACTTCTACAAACGGCTTTCCTGAGACCGAGTATTGTAAGTAAGAAGGTAAAAGATCTGTATTTTACGGGACAGTTGACGGTACCTGGTCCGGGTGTGCCACCTTCACTCATCTCCGGTAAGATCGTAGCAGACAAGATCATCGAAGAGAACACAAAATCAGTGCGCTATGCGGCAGCTCTATGATAAGGTCAGCAGAGACCTGAGCAAGAACATAACCAAGTGCTACAGCACTTCGTTCAGTTCAGCGGTCAAGATGCTATCTCCATCCATTCGAGAAGATATCTATAACATTTATGGATTCGTGCGTTTGGCTGATGAGGTGGTAGATACCTTCCATGATCACAATAAGGGTAGGATGCTCGATGACCTGGAGCGCGATACCTGGCTGGCCATCGAAGATGGCATTAGCATCAACCCGGTGCTGAACAGCTTCCAGTCCACGGTGAGGAAGTACAACATCGACAAGGACTTGGTAGCGGCCTTTCTGCTCAGCATGCGTATGGACCTGGAGAAGAAGGTATATGATAGTGTGCAGGATTATCATCAGTACATCTTCGGTTCGGCAGATGTGGTAGGGCTGATGTGTCTCAAGGTATTTGTCAAAGGGGATCAGGATAAGTATGATGAACTAAAAGCTCCTGCCATGCGCTTGGGTTCAGCATTTCAGAAAGTGAATTTCTTAAGGGATCTTAAGAATGACATTCAGAGCCTGGAACGGTCCTATTTTCCCAATGTCGATATGACCCAGTTGAGCCCGCGTGCGAAACAGGATATCATAGATGAGATCGAGGATGATTTCAAAGCAGCATATATCGGGATCCTCAAACTCCCGGTCGATGCGCGTTTCGGAGTTTACACGGCCTATCGCTACTATAGGGCTCTTCTCAAGAAACTCAGGGCCACGCCATCCCATCGTATCATGAACGAACGCATACGTGTAGGGAATCACGTCAAACTCAGTCTATTGGCGCGTTCCTATGTAAGGAATCAATTGAATCTACTTTAATTTCGTGCTTTAGATGTTAGAGAATCTGGCAATAATATTCGGAGTTTTCTTGATCATGGAAGGGGTGACCTGGTGCACGCACAAGTATGTCATGCACGGCTTCCTCTGGATCCTACATGAGGACCATCACGATCACCGTCTACACGAGTCCTGGTGGGAGAAGAACGATGCATTCTTCATCATTTTTGCCGTGCCATCCATGATCTTGATACTGTTGGGGACGGTATTCAGTGTGCCATATTGTTGGCAGATCGGAGCGGGGATCACACTTTACGGACTGGCGTACTTCCTGGTCCATGATGTGTTCATCCATCAGCGATTGAAGATCTTCCGCAATTCTGAGAGTGCCTATTTCAGAGGACTGCGCAGAGCCCATAAGATGCATCATAAGCATCTGGGCAAAGAGGAAGGGGAGTGTTTCGGTATGCTCTTCGTTCCTTTCAAGTACTTCCGTAGGGAATTGGAAGCCAAGCGCTCCTGATGGCCACCTATCTCTGGTTGGATCTAGGTGCGCTCCTCGTACCTCTCCTCTTCACTTTTCATCCCAAGATCCGTTTCGATAAGGAATGGCGATTCTATATCCCGGCCATTTTACTCTCTATGATGATATATATCGTCTGGGATGTCTGGTTCACCGTTTCGGGAGTTTGGGGATTCAATGACGCCTATCTCATCGGATGGGATATCCTTCATCTGCCGGTGGAAGAATGGTTATTCTTCATCTGCATACCCTATGCTTGCTTATTCACCCATCATTGCATGGGTCGCTTGCTTCCTGAGATGAGGCTGCCTCAGAGTACGACCGCATATATCAACATCGGCCTGATACTCACTTGGGTCGTACTCACTATCATTCACTACGATAGGCTGTATACCTTGGTGAATTACACCTGGGCGATTATTGTCACCGGAATCGCACTGCGCTATCATCTGGAGAGTCTATCCAGATTCTTGACTACATATCTGGTCATATTGGCCCCTTTTTTCCTTGTCAATGGTATCCTCACCGGAGCCCTGTATCCTGAGCCTATCGTCTGGTATGATAACACGGAGAATATGGGTAAACGATTCCTGATGCCCTTAGAGGATTATACCTATGCCTATACCATGCTGCTGGTACCCATCATGCTAGTAGATCGCTTCAAACGCAGGTCACGCTTTGACTCGATAGAGAAAAAAGCGTAATTTCCGTGTGTAAAAACCAATAAGACCTCATGACCAAATTCAATCACATTCTCGTACCATTCGATGGTTCGGGGTCAGCAATTGTGGCCCTGCGCACAGCCTTGCAGATGGCTGAAAGATTCGACAGTAGGATCAGTGCCGTTTATGTCAAGAAGACCGATGATGACCCATTGGCCCAAGAACTCAAGTCCACTTTGGAAGAGATCTCCCAGAAACGCAATAGAGAAATCCTTTACATGCACCCGGTGGGCAAGATGTACAAGGAGGTGGTCAAGACGGTTTCTGAAGTAGGAGCTGATATGATCATCATGGGCACACATGGAATATCCGGATTCGAGGAGTTCTGGATCGGTAGTGATGCCTTCAGGGTCGTAAGCAGCTCACCGGTACCGGTCATCACTATGCAAGAAGCATTCAGAAAAGACGGCTTCAAGCGCATTCTCGCCCCGATCGATCAGAGTAAGGAGACACGTCAGAAGATACCGGCCATTGCACAACTGGCTAAACTCTTCGATGCACAGATCCAGATTCTCGGCACTACCAAGTACTCCGATGAAGAGAGCGAGCGCATCGTTAGACGCTATGTGAGTCAAAGTCTGGATCTACTGGACAAAGAAGGACTGACTGCAGATGTCACCTATGCTCTGGGCGTGAACATCGCTAAGGCCACTTTGGAAAAAGCCAAGGAGACGGGTTCTGATCTTATCATCATGATGAGCGAGAGTGAACCATCTTCTGGACTCTTCATGGGAAGCAACGCCCAGCAAGTGGTCAACCATAGCGAAGTCCCTGTTCTCACCCTGCATCCGAAAGATGTAGGAATCGCTATCACAGGCTACTGAATCATCTGGTGTGGATACTTAAGCTCCACTTCCTCTAGTCCTTTCCGAAATCTTGAGCATTTTTGAAGCTCAATTTCTATGAATGGATATCACATTGGTCATTCTCGCTGCTGGTATGGGCTCACGTTACGGTGGACTCAAACAACTCGATGGTCTCGGTCCCCAAGGACAGACCATCATGGACTATTCGGTTCATGATGCCGTAGAGGCGGGATTCAACAAGATCGTTTTCGTCATTCGCAAGGACTTTGCCGAGGAGTTCACGCAGAAAGTACTGTCGAAATATGCAGATAAGGTCCAGTGTGAGACCGTGTATCAGGAAATGAATGCCTATGTGCCCGATGCATTCCAAGATGTGGCCGCTAAGCGCGAAAAGCCATGGGGCACCGGACATGCCATCCTCGTGGTCAAAGATGTCGTCCATGAACCGTTTGCAGCTATCAATGCGGACGATTTTTACGGGCGCGATGCATTCATACAGATGGCTGAAGAATTGAAGAACAAGCGATCCAAAGGGGAATATTCGATGATCGGATATCGCTTGTCCAACACCTTGTCCGATCATGGGTCGGTCAATCGGGGTGTTTGTTTGACAGATGACCAAGGCCGTCTGATCGATATTTACGAAGGCCTCAAAATTGAGCGCTCAGGAGATAAAGTAGTCCATCATACCCATGGTCGACCGGAGGAATTGGATGAAGCATCCAGTGTTTCGATGAACTTCTGGGGATTCCAGCCGGACATTCTGGACTATCTCGAAGAAGACTTCACGCGTTTTGTGGCAGAGACCCAAGATGACCCGCGCTCTGAGTACTTCATACCCTTCGTGGTCAATGATATGATGAAGAAGTCACTTGCCACCGTACGTGTGATCCCCACCTCAGCGTCTTGGCTGGGCGTCACTTATCAAGAAGACAGACCCGTGGTGGTAGAGGCATTGCAACGAATGGAACAGTCCGGAGTCTACGAGGAGAGCTTTTGAATCTTAGAGGTCATGCTGAAAATAGGACCATGCACCACTCAGTCAGACCTCGATCACATCCTCGATCTTCAGCGTAGGAATCTCAAAGCCTCATTATCCTCCCAACAAGTACGGTCAGATGGATTTGTCACCGTTGAACATGAGCCCGAGCTACTTGGGCGAATGAATGACCCCTATCCGCACATCATCGCTAAAGAAGAAGAGGAGGTCGTGGGCTATGCTTTGGTGATGGAGGAGAGGTGGCGCCATGAGATCGAGGTATTGCTACCCATGTTCGAGGAGATCGATCGCCAATCATGGAAAGGTCGATCCTTGATGGAATGGGACTATTTCATCATGGGGCAAGTCTGTGTGGAAGACGCATATCGAGGAAAGGGAGTATTCAGAAAGCTCTTTGAAGGCTTGAAGGCCCAGATGGAACCACATTTCGATTGTTGTATCACGGAGATCGCACTCTCCAATCAACGCTCACTCCACGCTCACTTGGCCGTGGGTTTCGAGGAGTTCCATCGATATCCAGCTTCTGATGGCGATGAGTGGATACTGGTGGTCCAGGATTACCGCTGATGTAGCAATAGGATCAGGCACTTGGATTTACTGTATCTTGAGGAGAAGCTTCTATGAAGTCCTTTCCATCATATCCGATCCAGTTGATATTCGTTCTAGTTCTGCTGCTAGGAATGGATATGTCAGCTCAGCACGAGTGGGCGGTCTATGGGGATGTCAGACCATCCGATCTGAGTGTTCTGGAGTGCGCAGACTATCCGGAGCAGGGTGCAGAAGTCCTTTTCGATTTGGGCAAATTGGATTTTGAGAAAGGCAGTTTCGAGATGCGATTCGAGCGCCATCTGAGGATTCGGATTTATGATCCGGCATTCGATCTCAGCCCCTATGTGCTATTCGATTTTCCATTCAGAGATCGAATCTCTCGACCCAGAGCTACCATGTACCGTCTCAAGAAGAATAGGATAAGGAAGATTCCCATCCGGTCCTACGATATTCAGATCGAACGATCGGGGGCAGAGAAGAATCGCTTGACATTCAAGCTTCCTACAGAGGTGATGCCTGGAGATGTCATTGAGATCCACTTTAGCCAGGTCTACTCCGAATGGCGGGATATGGATCCATGGTGGTTCCAGCATCGTATTCCCTGTAAACGCTCAGACCTCTTTGCCGATATACCTGAATTCTTCGAATTCAAGGTGGTCAATCCCAATTCCATTCCCTATTCCACAGCCGAAGTACGCCAAGTGAAACGTGGAGACATCGACCATCAGGTACACCACTACGGGCTGAAGGATATCCCACCCTTTGAAGAGGAGCCGTATGCCCTGGGTTCGTGGACCTATCGCAGGGGTTTGAGACTCCCTATTCAGTCTATCTATATACCGGGGGTGTTAGAACGCGAGTACTATGAACAAAGCCATGAAGAATTGATCAAGGAACTTTTGGCTTCACGCAGATTCGGTCGTGAACTCCGTAACAATGGATTTCTCTCATCTACGGTCGACTCCCTTATCAAGGGTGTATTATCTCCAAGCCACCGGGCTAAAGAGATCTTCAAATTCGTTCAGGAGACCTTGGATACGGATGATAGTCAAGAGAATCGCTCCATCCGTGCCGTCCATACTCAGAATGTGGCCAATACCTGGGATACCAATCGATACCTGATCGCCTTGTTGCGTGAAGCAGGCTTCGAATCGGCTCCGGTACTGCTATCTTCTATTCAGAATGCCAGAGCACATACTAACGCTTCAGGCGTTTCATCATTCGATAAACTGGTCGCATTGATATCTATTCAGAACGAGGATGTTCTGCTTGATGCAAGCGATGACAGACTTCCTTTCGGATATCTCCAGATCCAAGACAGGTATGGTCAAGGCCTTTTGATCGATCGGAAAAGAATGGAGTGGATAGACGTAGAAAAGGGAGCCTTGGACAAAGAGTTATTGGTCGGAGAATGGGATTGGTCACTGCCGGATAGCGCTACCTTGAATGCACGTTCGGTCTTGTATGACTATGCCATCTATTTGGATGAGATAGGTCAACGTACCTTCCATGAAGAACATACATCGGAGATAGGGATGTGGCAATTCCAATCGTACATAGATGGCCAAGAGTTAGATAGGAGCATTGACCTTGAACTATCCATATCATGGAATGAGGACTCGACCCAGATACAATTGAATCCCTTGAACATCGGAGGGATTTTGAAGAATCCCTTCCAAGCTGATTACAGGATCCAACCCATCGTCTTTCCAGCCCCGGTCGAGCGCAGATGGAGCTATTCCATACCCATTCCAGAGGGTTTCTATTGGTCAGCCTCCACTGAGGAGGTGGCCATGGGCTCAGAGGATGAACGTATCCAATTCCGATATAAAGAGGAGCAGGTAGGTGACAGGATTCTCATCAGTTCCCAGCTGGTACTTTCACACAAGACCTATTTCCAAGAAGAGTATCCCTTGCTCAAGAAGGTCTTTCAGAGAATGACTGAACTCCATAGTAAGGGACTGGTTCTAACCAAAAAAAAGAACCTGCAATGAACAGGTTCCTCCTTGTTGATAGAATATCAAATGTCATGACATTCCCGCTCAAATGTTCAAATTCAAACGCTTGGTCAGCTTGAATACGTCCGAAATCGATCACAAAATTAACTCAGACATCCTCTGAGGTCAAGATGGTCGGATTAGCCCCATTCTCCCATTCTTCACGTATATCCTCAGCTAGTTTACCACTGCCGTCATGTCTCCATCCGGGTGGATGCCACAGGTAGCCCAACCGGTCTCTCCACTTCAGACCTTTTCCGAAAAAATCCCTGAACATGTCTATCCATTCATGGAAGGCGATGGATACCGGGTTGTAGGTGGCGATATTCCTAGTGAGGCCGTATACGGGTGGTTCAGCAGCGTCCTCTGCTTCGAAGGTCCCGAAGAGTTTATCCCAGATGATAAGGATTCCCGCATGATTGCGATCCAGGTACCTCGGATTGGTCGCATGATGTACCCTGTGATGCGAAGGCGTATTGAAGACCATCTCGAACCAGCGTGGCATACGGTCGATGGTCTGGGTGTGTATCCAGAATTGATAGAGCAGGGAGATGGCCATCTGAGTCATCACCATCAGTGGATGGAATCCCAGAAGAGGTAGCCACAGCCAGAAGATGAAGGTGAAGAAGGATCCTGTCCATGTCTGTCGCAAGGCCGTACTCAGATTGTAGCGCTGACTGCTATGATGGACCACGTGGGAGGCCCAGAAGAAGCGATTCCGGTGACTCACTCTGTGCATCCAGTAATAGGAAAGGTCTTCTACAAAGAACAATAGGATCCAAGACCACCAGGTGACAGGGATCTCCCACAATCGGAATCTGTACATCAGCATGAATGCAGCTAGGATAAGTCCTTTGGAAATCAGTCCCACTGCGACATTGCCCAGGCCCATGGATATACTGGCCGCAGAATCCTTGACCTCGTAATTGTCCTCATGCATCTTACGGGTGAGGATGATCTCAACGATCATCAGGATCACAAATCCCGGAATGGCCAGATGTATCAGATTCACTTCGGTCATCTCTACAAATTTATAGTGCTTCGTACAACTCTGGGCCATGCCATTCCGGGGTTGAGACCGCCTTCACGGATGGGAATCGATGGTCCGGTGCACCGTTCTGACCTATTTTTGCACCGTTTCGAGCAAAAAGATACTCTACTCTTCCGGTAAAGATCGGATTGCTCGATGTAACCTGAACGGCCTAAACACTGTTCAACTACTGGATACTAAGAACATGAACACAACTATCGGCAATCTCGTGGTGATCGCATTGCTATGCGGTCTGGCTTCTTGCGTTTCCAACAAGAAGATCGTCTACTTACAGGACCAAGAGAAGGGAAACGGTCATAAACGCTTCGAGCCGGTCAGTTATCCTGCGACCTCTCCAGACTACATCTTAGAGACCAACGATATCGTATCGGTCAAGATCAATCACTTACAACTGACCCAGGATTACCAGCAGGTAAGCGAAGATTTCGATACCCAGATGCGCATGGGCATCCAACATCCGATGTTGATCGGATTCACCATCGATGACAACGGAATGGTGGACCTACCTACCATCGGTAAGGTGGAATTGGCCGGTCTGACCATCTTTCAGGCACAAGAGGCGATATCAGATAAGGCCAAACAATATTTCACCAATTATGCGGTCAAAGTATTCCTGCTCAATTCCTATGTCAGTGTGATAGGAGAGGTGCAGCGTCCCGGGCGATTCCCATTCTATGTCAATGAGCTCAATATCATGGAGGCCTTGAGCATGGCCGGTGACCTCTCAGAATATGCTGATAGGCAACATGTGCGTATTATCCGTGATAGAGGAGAGAAGAACGAGGTGATCGTGGTCGACCTGAATGACCGAGAACTTCTCACAAACCCTGCGTATCATCTGCAGCCCAATGACATCATAGTGGTCAACCCCTTGAGTAGTAAGAAATTCATCCGCAGAGACCCACAGAACATCTTCAATGCCATCAGTACCTTGGTCTCGGTCGCTACACTTTTCGTTCTCATAACCCGTTAGACAGCGATGAACGAACGAGAGATCCTAGAGCGTGAGGAGGTCGACTTCCGGAGACTTGTCATACGATTGCTGAGGGCCTGGCCTATTCTGCTGATCAGTGCGCTGATCTGTATGCTCATCGCATTCATCTTTCTTCAGACCTATCCACCTGTCTTCAGTGCAAAGACGTCATTTCTTATCGAGAAGCCTAAAGGGGTGAATGACCCCGGGACCATCGTCTCAGAATTGGCACCTGGAAAGCCCGTGGATGACACCTACTACCGCAATCAGAAGATCGGCTTCAATGTCTATCCGATTGTCAAGCGCACTGTACAAGAATTGGGATTGGAGATCGGGTATTTGAAGAAAGGGCTCTTTGACACTCAGCTCTATCAGAATTGCCCGATTCGCGTAGAAGTGGATGAGAGCTACAAGATCTTGGAGCGCAGTCAGGTACCCTATTCGGTTCCATTCTATATCTGCTTCGAGGGAGAAGATAGGTACAGTATCTCAGCCGATGGGGAATACCCCATCACAGGAACGGAGTTCGAGTATTCAGGAGAACATGCTTTCAGTGAATGGGTGACTGTAGATAATATCCGATTCAAGGTAGAGAAGGATGAGACCTTCCTTCAGACCTATGTAGGTAAGGATGACTATCGTGAAAAGACCTATGGCTTCCGCATCAACAATGTGGATGCCATGAGTCTCTATCTCATGAAGTCGCTTGAAGTATCCCAGGCCGAGACCGATGCCTCCATCGTGCAGATCAAGATGGAAGGGAATTCACACGCACTGCTCTTGGATGTACTAGAACAATTGGGAGAGCTGTATATCCAAGACCACTTATCGGTCAAGACGGCTGTGGTCGACAAGGCAGAAGAATTCCTCGATGCTGAGATCCAGAAGAACATAGCAGAGCTCATAGAGATTGAGAACGACATCGAGAAATTCAAGACGAGTAACGAGTCGGCCAGACTCTCTGAGATCGGTCTTTTGAAGAATAAGGAATCACTCGAACTGGAGAACCAGAAGGTCACATTGATGCTGAAAGAGCGCTATTACGAGTATCTCGAAGGCTATCTGCTCAATAACTCGAACTACACTGACCTGATCTCCCCCAACGCCTTTGGATTGAAGGATCCCCTCATCACTCAACTCACACAGAGTCTGGTCTCCAAGAATCAAGAGGCAGCTTCTATGGAGGCGTCAGGTACCACAGCCAACCCACGGTATCAGCAGCTCAGAGCGACCATAGAGCAAGAGAAGAATACCATTCTCAATACTGTCACCGGGTTCAGAGCAAGCAATCGTATTGCGGCAGAGAATATCGACTCGCGCATCTTTGCAATGGATGCAGAACTGGCCGATCTACCTCGCGTGCAGCGTGAACTCCAGCGACTGGAGCGCCTCTATAGGGTCAATGAGAGTCTGTATAACGATCTCCAGAAGAAGAAGAGCACGATTGCACTCAACAAAGCTTCCATCACTCCGGATATCCGTATGATCGAGCCCCCATTCTTGACCAGCTTGAAACCGGTCTTTCCCAATCCCAAGGTCATCTTCGCATTGGCTTTCATATTGGGTGTCGTGCTGCCTTTGGGATTCCTTCTGGTCAAAATGGTCTTTGTCAATACCATCGATGAAGAAGCCGACCTGGCTGCTGCCATACCCGAATTGCCTGTTTTAGCCACATTGAGCAATACGACCATTCGCGATTTCAGGGATCTCAATACCTATCAGAATTCTCGCATGGGCCAGCAATTGGGAATCGTGGTCTATGGTCTCCAGAAACGTTTCGGTGACCCACAGGTGATCATGCTCACTTCAAGCCGTCCCGATGAAGGAAAAAGTTATTTGACCTCCCTACTCGGTGCCAAGAATGGTCAAATGGGGAAGAAGACCCTCATAGTCGATGCCAACCTACCTGACCCCAAGCTCCATCGCTACCTCAATTTGGAGAACGAGGCGGGTCTAGCAGACATCCTCAAGGGAGACGCCTATATCATGGAGGTACAGCAGGACACTATACATCCCGATGTCAAGTTGCTCACAGCCGGAACGGATTCCCGACATGCTGATCTGGATGTAGAGCGATTTAAAATGTTCCTGGAGGAGGCTAAAAAGGACTTCGAACGCATCATCATCGATACATCTCCCCTGGGCTTGGTGTCAGAAGTTGTTGAATTGGTGAGCGTATCCGATCACACGATCATCGTCACGCGTAGGTCCAAGACCACCTTTGACGATATCCACGAGTTACGCGATCTGGTCCATGACGGATTGCTCGATAGGTGTAGTCTTTTACTGACAGATACCTTCGACCCGGGTACCCGCATTCACCCCTTCAGGCGCTGGGATAAGTATCAGCAAGAACGAGGAGCAGGTATATTCGGCACCATTCAACGCCTGTTCAAGCGCATCTGACTATGCACATTCTTTTTCTGACCACTCAACTCCCTTATCCCCCTAAGAGTGGTGGACTCATAAAATCATGGAATCTGCTGCGGCATTGGTGCGCTCATCATCAGGTGAGTCTCATCCATCCATTGAAGAATGATGAACATCTCCACGTAGAGGAGCTCAAAGGGAAGTTGGATCTGGAACATCATTTTGCTGTCCCCGTAGACCGACCACGGACTGCGCTCAATCTTCTGAAGAGTTATCTCGGACATGCCAGTCTCAACGTGTATCGGAACTATGATGCTCGTATCAAAGCTGAGGTTAGGGGAATCGCCCCTAAAACAGACTTGATCTTCATTGACCACTATGAGATGGGGCAGTACATCCCTGAATCATATACAGGCAAGGTGGTCTTACATGAACACAATGCAGAGTTCATTATGTGGCAGCGGCTGGCAGAATTGCAGAGCAATCCGCTCAAACGGGCTATCCTAGAGCGGGAATCAGCCCGTATCCTCAAAGCCGAAAAACGATATGCCTCCCGGGCCGATCAGGTCTGGTGTGCGCCTAATGATGCGCAAGAGTTGACAAAGCAAGGTGTCTCTTTACATAAGATCCGATTCACCTATCATCTGGGTGAAGATGAGATGTTGGAGGCCGCTGCTATAGATATCGATGAGACGGAACTCAGCCTTCTGTACGTGGGCACTTTGAGTTGGGAGGCCAACGTGGACGGGCTGTTATGGTTCCTTCAAGATTGCTGGTCAAGTCTCAAGGTCAAGCATCCAGAATTGAGACTAGATATCGTTGGGAAATCTCCCGATAAGCGATTGCTGCAAGCTGCTGAGGTTCATGCTGACATCCACTTCCATGGATTTATCGATGATGTGGTATCCCTGTATCAGAAGAGTAGGGTCTTCATCGTTCCGCTGCGATTCGGAAGTGGCATCAAGGTCAAAGTACTCAATGCACTGTATCGCGGCATCCCACTGGTCACCACCGATATAGGTACCGAGGGATTGGACACCGTATCCGGTCAACATCTGTTCGAGGCCAGTGAAGCTGAGGATTTCATCGAGCACACCTCCCAGCTCCTTACTGACCACAACCTCTGGGAGCGTATGCGTGACAATGCCCGCAGTCTGGCCAGCAGGTATACCTGGGCCCAGCTTCTAAATGAGCATGACGGTCACTTGGAAGAGTTGACGTGACCATTGTCCCCTTCATTGGTTTTCTTCGTGATCTGAGCGTAACCTCATGATACGACAAGCGTTCAATCAGAGATAGCCTAGCGCATGCAGTTCAATTCCCTGGAATACCTCTTGTTCTTCATGCTGATGATATTCGTGTATCACGCGATTCCTCATCGGCACAGGTGGAAACTGCTATTGGCCGGTAGTTACTATTTCTATATGTGCTGGAAGGTGGAGTATGTCATACTCATCGTGATGAGCACCTTGGTGGACTACTGGGCAGGGATACGGATGTCCCAAGAGCTGGATAAAGAACGCAGGAAGCCCTATCTCTACCTCAGCCTCTTGGTCAATCTGGGACTGCTGTTCTTCTTCAAATACTATGGTTTCGTATCGGAGAATGTAGAGGTGGTCCTCAATCGTTTCAACATCTTCTACGATATGCGGGAATTCGACCTGCTGCTTCCTGTCGGTATTTCCTTCTACACCTTCCAGACATTGAGCTATGCCATAGATGTTTATCGCGGACAAGCTCCTGCAGAGCGTCATTTGGGATACTTTGCATTGTATGTAAGTTATTTCCCACAGCTGGTGGCTGGACCTATTGAACGGAGCAGATCACTGATCCCTCAACTACGTAAGGACAGGGCCACCAGTCCCAATGATCTGCGATTCGGTATCTACAAGATCCTCCTTGGGTTTTTCAAGAAACTGGTCCTGGCCGATACCTGTGCCCATTACGTGGATCTGGTATTTGGCAATACAGCCGCTGCATCCGGCATTCAGGTCTTTATCGCTATGAATCTATTTGCAGTGCAGATCTATGGGGACTTCTCCGGCTATACCGACATTGCCATCGGTTCTGCTCGCCTCATGGGTGTGAGGCTCATGGAGAACTTCGACAAACCCATGTGGGTGCGCAATTTCAGCGAGTTCTGGAACAAATGGCATATCTCACTCACCCGATGGATCGAGGATTACATGCATCGACCATTACTGCGCATGGTGCCCAAATGGCAGAAGAACATGATCTACAACGCGGTGGTGATCATCGTGGTCATGTTGGCCATCGGGCTATGGCATGGGGCCAAATGGACCTTTGTGGTATTTGGGTTATACAATGCCTTGATGATCATCATCCAACAGGTCTTGCGTATGCTACCACCATTCCGGAAGTGGGTGCACCAAGCATGGTATCAATTGGCCGCACGATTCTGGAACTGGTACTTATTGGTGCTGGGTATTGCATTTTTCAGAGCGCAGGATATCGAGCACGCCTTCTTGGTCTATAACCGACTCTTCACAGATTTCAGGTTCAGTTTGACGGAGATGTTCTTATCGCACCGGTTCGAGCTGGTGGCCTCCTTCACGGTGAGTATCATGGCCCTGCTCATCATCTTCAATGAGAAGCATCTACGCTTGAAATACAAGTGGAGCTATGTCATAGGTATGATCCTGATCATCCTATTGCTAGGACAGGATAGGAGTAATCAATTCATCTACTTCCAATTCTGATGCAGCGTACCATCTATATCACGGTATTCAGGATTGCCATTCTTACGGTACTTCTCGCTCTGCTCATCGACACCCTTTTTGTACAAGTGGTCATTCCCCAACAGTATGAGTTCAGCAATGTCAAGAAGATCAAGCGCTTGATAGAGATGGACCGAAATGATGAGGTGCCCATATTCGGTAGTTCCATCGCTAAGCGCAGTTACATCCCGGATTCTATCGGCCAGGGATACTATAACTATGGTATGGCGGGGTCGGTCTTTGCTATGCTCGAGCCACTGCTCAAGATCGAGCTGGAGAAGGATAAGGATACTCCGATCCTCATCGATTTCGAGCATCACTTCTTCTTGTCACATGAGGAGATACGCTTTCAGATGAGCAACTACATCCCGCATGTGGATCAGCCCTATATCCGCGAGATGCTTAAAGAAAGAGGCCTGTTCCGGTATCAATACGATATCCCGGGCCTCAGGCTCTTCGGGCAGTATGACGATTATCTCTTGGACCTGCTGAGACTCAGGTTCAATAGAGAATATGCCAATAAGGGAGGCCTGTTCTTCAAGGACAAGCAAAAGGACCTCACACTCTATCGCACCCGCAGAGCGCGTATGATCGTTGAGATGAAAGAACTCAGGTTGCTGGCAGAAGAGAATCCAAGGCTCTTGACATCCGATAAGCGTTATAAACTCGAATTGCTGGATATCCTGCTCAATAGCCGACCGGATGCGGAGTACATCACCAGATTCGAATCCCTGCTATCCACTAATCCTGATCGGGACTTTGTCTTGATATACAGTCCGCAGAATGAGATCAAACTGATGGGGCTGGAGAATCACGATGAGGTGAGTGAATTACTTCAGGGGCTGGATGAGAAATGGTCCAATCTCCATGTGTTGGACTATAGCATGGCCGGATTCTCTGATGGATACTACCACGATAGCGGTCATATGAATATCCGAGGAGCGCTGCGATTCTCAGAAATGATACGTCAGGATATGGAGCGTCTCTTCCCGGAGGATCCCACATTATGGACGCCTCAGTTCACGCCACAGGAGCGGTAAGAAGGCGAGGTCATCGATCAGGTAGCGCTTGATCATCCGACCGGGTTCACTGAACATTCGATGCACGAATTCGAGACCGGTGCGCTGCATCCACTGTGGAGCGCGTTTCTTGCGTCCGAGGTAGAATTCGAAGGAAGCGCCCAGCAGTGAGTAGAAACTATCTTTTCCTATGGCATCATGGTACAGATCCAAGGCGAGCCGTTCTTGCTTAGGGAAACCCAGCCCGATCATTACATGATCCGGTTCCTGCTCACGTAGGATACTGAGACAGGCTTCTTTGACCTTTATGTATTCTTCGTCATTCTCCAGGTCGAAGAGCGGAGGAGCATAGAAGCGACACCGCTCATATTCCTTGCTAAGGTCTTCACCCATAGAAGCCTCAGGTAGTATGAAAAAAACCTTCTTACCTTCTTCCTTCAGTTGCTTCCATAGTAAGGGGAAGAGGTCGCTACCGGTCAATCGGGCAGGTAGGGATGCGGTTCCGGATTTCCATCGGCTGGCCCATATGATCGGTTGTCCATCGGGAAGCACCAGCTCGGCCTGTCGCATTGTTCTTAGGAGTTCCTGGTTCTCACTTCTGTGATACTTGACCAATTGATCCACATTGGGGGTGATCAGAAATGGCAGTTTGCCAGAATCTGGCTTGCGGTGATTCAAATAGTTGAGCACAGGGTCGTGATCAACGGCAGCAATGAAATCGAATCCAAAAAGCCTCACTCTCTCCATTTCACGTGCTTCTAGCGAATTCATTCCAAACTCCACCGAGGTCCCGACCCAGAAGCCGAGATAAGCGCTCAACTTCCTCGCGATAGTGGTCGACCAGCCAGGCCTTGTCATCTTCGCCCATCTGCGGGAGATCCTTGGTGGTATACATCAGATCGGCCACCTTGGCCCGTAGGCCACGTGGTACCATACGTTTCACCCCATGCATGATTCCGGTATTCACCAACCATCGGTTGAGTCCCGCATGTCTGGGGAGGCTTGCGGAATTCCGTTGTAGGTCGGTCTGGAAGGGGAAGTTTTCATCTACTCCTAGGAATCTACAGATGGTCTGCAGAGTTCCTTCCAGGTCATCGGTATACTCTTCGAAGAGAAGAACAAGGCATTGCTCCTTTCCGAAAAGATCGATGTAGGGTTTGAGCTGATCATGGTAGTTTCCTAGATGCAAATATTGATGGTTGACTCCCCATCCCTTTTTCTCAAGTCCATCATCCTGTATCAGCTCTTCCCGGAATGAGTTCGAGTGGGTCTTTGCCTCTCTCAGATTCATCAGATACTGGGACCATGCCCTTCGTACCGGATTTCTCAGTACAGCTATGATGCGTGCTTCGGGGTTGTGGCGGTGGATTGCCTGTGCTGCAGAAGGACAGACCATGTATGAATTGCTGATGTCTCCTTTCTCCTGGTCCGGTCGTGCGGGAGCATATAGTCGTGAGTAGTCTTCTGGGTCATTGACATGGGCGATATGTACCATCTCTTTCATTCCCGAGTCCAGATAGGATGGGAGGTCCATGGCCACATCTTTGGCATAGGCCGGAAGGAACTCTTCCTCGTGTATATCGGCTTGTGAGAAATGGTTGATTTCCTTGATCGGGGGCAGGTAGATGGCCGGATGCTGTTGTAGGTAGGTGTATAGGGAAGTTGTGCCCCCTTTTACCACGCCCACCACAAAGAAGTCGGTCTTATGTGGCGTATCGCTCACTTGATAGGGCTGTCTATCCGTGTGACACTCCAAGGCGCAATGCGTATGGATGACGGCTCATCGGGTTCGATGGTCTCAACTTGGATTTTAAATCCACTCTCACCGAGTGACCGACTGCTGAGACTGTGTATCCTGCCTCCCTGATCGATATCTAGTCCTAGGCTCTGTAGTGACAGTTGTGCCTCGGTCTTATTGATGAGGACATAGCGCAGT
The DNA here is from genome assembly GCA_013001705.1 of Flavobacteriales bacterium. Lineage (NCBI taxonomy): Bacteria > Pseudomonadati > Bacteroidota > Flavobacteriia > Flavobacteriales > Flavobacteriales bacterium. Next base: position 985 of record JABDLZ010000120.1, on the reverse strand, counting down.
GTATCCGCGTCAGCAAAGACAGAGATACTCATCTTCTTAGGGTCGATCGATTCCATGGTGAAGGATCTTACCCGATGCGAGCCATCGAAAATAGGGGCAAGGAGTGAGGCCACCGGGTGAACAGCTCTGGGCACATGGCTCGGTGCTTTTGCAGAGGGACGGTTCTTGTCCTTAGCAATGAGATTATATCCGGTGCTACTGGTGAGTAGATTATGGTAGGTGGCCACCTCCACTTCCTCTATCTGTGCCAATGCGGTCAAGAAATCCGCATAGTAGAGGCCTTGGAGACTGGTATTGCCCAGTCCATCAAAGACATGTTTCATATTCCACTCAGTTATCCAGATGGGTTTTCCCTTGAATGTGGAGCTCAGTGACTGTAGGCCAGTCTCTATTTCGAGGATGAAGTCGCTGTTGTGTTCCAGATAACAATCCACTCGCGCTTGAGTATTCATGTCCTGACAGGTCTTTTTATTGGAGTAGACATGAGTGATCAATGCATCATAGAAGTCCTCTTGGGCCAGTCCTTGGTTCCAGTTGTCGAAATACAATTTCTGCTTCATACTCACCGACTTGAGTTCCGAAGAAGAAGCCGCCACCGCACCTAAGGGTATGTCGGGGAATTCCGCCCGGATACGGTCTGAAGCCTGTGTGGCACGCTGGATATAGGCATTGACATTGGGGAAGGTCTTCCAATAGGCCTTGAGGTAGTATTCATTTCCCAATTCGACTCCAGCTATGCCTATGCCGCGCTCATGAAAGAAGCGGATCATCTTGAGTACATCATCATCCTCTCCTAGGAGGTTGGCCACTAAGAGCACCTCACAATCCAGTGATTCGACCAGTTCGACAAAATCCTCAGCATAATTACTGGACCTACTCTTGCTCTGAACCATCGAACTGTTCCGTTGGATCGATTTACGCGCATTCTTATAGGGGCCGGTACCGGTATTCATCTTTTCCAGATCGGTTTCATCATAGCCGTATC
>JABDLZ010000119.1 GCA_013001705.1 Flavobacteriales bacterium | reverse complement strand
GCATTCCACTGATCGGGTCTGGATGTACTGCATGTGTGATATTCTGATGAACTCCTCCATCTACCCAGAAGATTCGGCCACTGTCCTTATCAGCACTTTTGAATGGTTTCACGCCTGACTTGGTGTTCATTTTGTAGATGCCATTGTCTTCTTTGGAGATGCCCACGGTATTCGTTGACCAGCTGTTTCCTTGGTCCTGTTCACGCTTCCACCTTCCGAGGTGGTGAGAGCAAGCTACCACTCCGGGTTTCATTCCCTGAGTGACCCATACCTTGTCGATGAAGAATCCAATATCCGTATTCATCTTGACCAGGTCACCGGTCTTGAATCCCCATTTCTTGGCATCATCTGGATGCATCCAGATAGGATTACGGTTACTGATCTCCATGAGCCACTTCGCACCACCCGATCGTGAGTGAATCAGTGTAGGTAAGCGGAATGTAGGAACAAGGACATACTCGCCCTCCTTCTTGTCCAACTTCTCTTCATGGATATGACTCTTGATATATGTAGGAGTGGCGTGTTCTGGCCATCCCCAGTCTACCATGGTCTGGCTGAAGAATTCATTCTTCATGGTAGGGGTAGGGAAGCCTTCCCTCGGCTTGCCGTCCACCATGATCGCGATATTCTTTCCGTCCTTGGAATAGACACCGGTCTTCTCATCGAAGTCGGCTCCTTGGAGTTGCTCCTCTGATATCACAGTCTCGTTCTTCTTGTACGTATGAGGCTCCACTTCGAAGGCGCCATACTTCTTCATATAGCCCAACTCGGTCAATCCTTCCTTGGCCGCAGCCTCTGGAAGGTTTGGCGTGTGCTCGAAAATGTATTGATAGTACTCATCTATTGTGATCTTCTCACCAGGACGATATGGAGACATGAAGTGGTCTCGGATACCAAGTGAGCCATCCTCATCGATCCTCCAGCTGAGCTCGATCCAGAACTCATCCTCTTCCCATACTTCTCCTGGATTGGTCTCGTAGGTGAAGGTGGTCTCTTTACCAGCCCTTCTGGCTGCTTCCCTCAATACCGGTTGTCTGAAGGCGATCCATTTTCCTGAGTGAGTGGCATAACTGTTCAGGTCATGTCGCTCAGCACTGTGTCCCATCGGTAGTACGAAGTCAGCAAAGAATGCCGTTTCATTCCAAGTAGGAGTGAGTGCGATATGGCAACCGAATAGGTCCTCTCGCTGAAATGCTTCCATCCAAGTGAAACCATCGGGATAGGTCCATACTGGATTGAAGACACGAGAGAAGTAGGTGTCCATATACCCTCTACCATCTTTAAGCATATGAGGAAGCAAAAAGCTCATCTCGAACATGGCCATTGGGTACTCTTTAGGGAAATGCAGATCATTCCAGAACTTCTGACCTGGAGGTACCGAGTGGAACGTTGGCTTGAATTTACTCCAACTATTAGGCGATGTTCCCCCCTTGGTCCCAACACTGCCCGTGATCACTTGAAGGAAATGTAGTGCTCGAGATACGCACCAGCCACCGAGATTGCCACTGGCTGCACTACGCCAATTATGTGATGCAAATCGTTCTCCAGCTTCCCCGATCAACTGCGCGACCTCTCGTATCGTTCCAGCTTTCACGCCACATTCCTTTTCAGCATATTCCGGAGTGAATTCAGCATATTCTTCGATCATCTTGGCGATGAAATTCTCGAAAGTCACTTCGGTCCCAGCATGTCTCTTTTCCAGATACTCGTTCCAATTGACCCATTTCTCCATGTACTCCTGATTGTACAGGCCATCTTCTAAGATGATCTTGGCCATAGCCAGAAGCATAGCGGCTTCAGTACCGGGATAGGTCGGTAGCCAGTAGTCCGACATACTGGCCGTGTTGGACAGTCTTGGATCCATGGTCGCCAACTTTGCTCCTTTCATCTTTGCTTCAATGATCCGCTGCGCATGTGGATTGAAGTAATGTCCACTCTCAAGATGTGCCGAGATGAGCAGGATGAATTTTGCATTAGCATGATCAGGGCTCGGTCTGTCGTGACCATACCAAATATTGTATCCGAACCTAGCTCCGGAGCTGCAGATATTGGTATGGCTGTTATGTCCATCGATGCCCCAGGATTGAAGCACACGATTGGCATATCCTTCGTGTCCTGGACGCCCCACGTGATAAGCGATCTCATTGTTCCGCTTCTCTTTCAAGGCCTTCCGGATCCGTGCAGCTATTGTGTCCAATGCTTCATCCCATGATATGCGTTCCCATTCTCCACTTCCACGTTCCCCCTTTCTTTTTTGTGGATAGAGTATCCGTTCAGGATCGGTGATCTGATTGATCGTGGCAGGACCTTTGGCGCAGTTCCTTCCTCGACTTCCAGGGTGAAAAGGGTTGCCCTCGAATTTCCTGATGCTACCTGATTCCTTATCGACATATGCAGTCAATCCGCATGCGCTCTCGCAATTGAAACAAGTCGTAGGAACGATGGTATAGGCCTTCTTTTCTTTCTTAGGCCAAGACTTGGCCTCGTATTCTTCCCAGTGATCCCATTGGTCCATGGGTGGGAATTTGTCCAAGTCGGTCTCCGTCATCCTATCCAACACGGGGTCGCGCTCTCCATGTAGATCGGGAATGATCCCGATCTTCTCAGCTATCCTCTCGATCAAGGTGTGATCTTTCTTTGTCATGATTTTCTGTGTTGGACGTTTTAACTCAAGGGGATCCGTTGTGGCGCTTCGACCCAAATATGTTCAGTGATATAGATTCCGATG
>JABDLZ010000118.1 GCA_013001705.1 Flavobacteriales bacterium | reverse complement strand
GGCCGATCAACGCAATGAAGCGATCCATACAGCCAAACAACTGGTCGACTACCTCAAGAGTTTCCAAACATACATCCACCAAACTTCCGATCATGACCAAGAAAATATCCGTCCTACTCATTGATGATGATGAGATCCTATGTGAGAAGATCAAGCAGGATCTCCCATTGAATGCCGACCCTGTATTTGAAAGCCATTCGGCAGAGAACGCAGTCCACCACCTCACCCAGCATAAGCCCGACCTAGTGCTCTTGGATAATCAACTCCCCAAGTTGAATGGACTGGAGGTGATCGAGACTTTTAAAGAGATCTCCCCGAATTCGTGCATCGTGTTCTTCTCTTCCAATATGGATGTGGAGACCGTGGCCGAGGCCATCCATGCCAAATCCGATCATATTCTCTCCAAGAACGAGCTCAACAAAGAGAAACTCGAGACATTGGTGAATGCAGTCATCGAATCCAAGAACAGCAAGAAATCCTTCAAAGGCATATTCCGATCCCTGGTCGCGCGTGAGCAAGTGAAAGAGGGCGCCAAGCGTATTGCTGTGCTAGAAGACGATGAATTCTTCTCCTTTCAATTGCGTTGGGTCTTAGAAAAACATCAGAATCACCCCAATCGATTGGAGTCCTACACCACCGTACAGAAATTCCAGGATCAACTGAAGAAATCCACTCCGGATATCCTCTTCTTGGATTACTATCTCCCCGATGGCAACAGCACTTCGGTCTTGAAGGATATCAAAGCGCGCAATCTCAAGACCAAGGTCATCATGGTCAGTTCACAGGAAAACCCCGAAGTCGCCATCAATCTGAAAGAACTGAACTGCGATGGTTATATCGTGAAAGGAGATCGCTGGAAAGAGCATCTATACGATTGCATCTCTGAATTCGACCTGTAGCTTCAGAGCAAGTGGCTCCTTCTCTACCTTTTAGACTTGCCGGTTTGTAGAATTCAGAGAATCCCGGCACTGATGATTTGCTTAATAATCCTCACCTCGGAATGGCCTTACCCTCCTGAGCAGTCAGTTCTTGATAGAGCTTCATGATCTCAGCGGTGAGCTTGCCCCGCTCTTCTCCGATGACCCGACCATCCACCTCGAGTACGGGTGTCACCTCGCCCATGCTACCCGTCACGAAGACCTCTTCTGCAGAATAGACCTCAGAGATGGAGATGTTCCTCTCCATGCAGCCGATGTTATTCTCTAGAGCCAGTTCTATGACCTTTCTCCGGGTTATGCCAGGGAGACAGCTATCCGCGTGAGGCGTAAGGAGTTGTCCATCGCGCACGACAAAGACATTGGTCCCATTGCACTCACTGACAAAGCCCTGCATATCCAGCATCAAAGCCGCGTCCATGCCTACCATATTCGCCTCGATCTTGGCCAGGATATTATTGATCAGATTATTGTGATGGATCTTGCTATCGATGCTACTGGGATTGTTCCTGCGAATGGCCGATGTGATGATGCGGATACCCGAATTGTCATAGACGGGCTTCTTCCATTCAGCAAGTACGATCAAGGTACTCCCATAGCGATTGAAGTGTGGGCTCATGCCTGATGAAGTCTTCATCCCGCGGCTCAAGGTCAAGCGTATGTGGGCCTCGTCATACATCCCATTGGCCTTCAAGCATTCAAAAACGGCATTCTCGATGTACTCCTTACTCGGGATATCGGTAAAAGCCATGGCCTTGGCCGAATGATGCATGCGCTGGATATGTTCATCCAGTGCGAAGACCCGCCCATCATAGACACGTATCCCTTCCCACACGGCATCTCCTCCTTGCACGGTGGAATCAAAGACCGACACCTTGGCCTCATCACGCGGGTACAGCACACCATCTATCCATACGTAGATGTCTCTGTTGCGCTCGTCTGGTAATGGAATATTGGGATCGGGCATGAGTATACGATCGAGTTTGATGTGAGAACGAATATATCCGAAGTGACCATCGATCAGCTTATGACCCGCTGAAAATCTGTCAAACCCTGATCGGCTATCCATGGCGAGATGTTAGCAGCCTCTTGCTCTACGCCTGAAATCCCGCTTCTAACCGCTATAGTTTAGGGCCACATGAATCCACGACCTTACCATCAAGCTGATTCAAGAGGTCTGATGGGCCTGCTACTGCTTGCGATGACCTCGATCAGTCTGATGCCTTCAGCTTCGGCTCAAGAGGGAGATATATACCCCGGCTACACGGTCATCCATACAGATGCTGGAAGCATGACTATGGAAATAGGGCCTCAGACCTTGCACTGGAACTGGACGTATCCTTCGAATGCGATATTGACCCATGTGGATGAGCAAGGCGGATATCAGAATCATTTGGAACTGGCTTCTTCCAACACCGTCACTATTATCTCTACCACTCAAGATGCAGAAGGAGTCGTCTATCTCTGTGGGATATTCAAAGACACATTGTTCTACACCTCCCATGGAGAACAACTCTCTATACCGGCCATGAACACCGCGAACACCTATGATTCCTTCATCGCAAGGACGGATGGACGAGGGAATTGGGACTGGATACAGACTTTACACAGTGCCTATGATATTCAAGCTTCTTCTGCCATAGTGGATACAGAAGGGAACCTCTATGTGGGTGGCCACTTCTCTGAATATGTCCAATTCGATCCAGAAGGTGAATTAGAATTTGCTCCATGGGCCGATCTCTACATCGCAAGTTATACTCCTCAAGGGGATTTCCGCTGGCTCTATCGGACCGAGATAGACCATGCATTCCCTACGTTCTCGGTTCATGATCTGAGCTGGGAAAAGGCGGATAGACTGACTCTACGCGCATCTCACCAAGAAGTGGATGCCCATCCCATGGATGTGGAAATGGGTCGAGGCGAGACCGTGATCTGGAATGATCGCTCGGCCAAGAAAATGGAACTCACCGTAAATGCTAAGGGCAAATTCATCTCAGCACGTTCCGAGAGAGAACCGGGTAGGATACTCGGTGATCTTCTTCGGACAGAGCCTTCTCCAAGCACTTTCGGACACCTCTCCTTAGAATCATATCCTGACGGAGGCGAACTCCAGTCAGCACCTCGCTAAGAGATGGCGAAGGTCTTCATCTCTTCATAATATTTTTCGCACTCTGTGACCAGCGATTCCAAGTGCTCAGGAAGCCGGATCTCTTTCAGTGCTCTGGGTGCGTCCCAGCCGGTGCTTCTGTGCACACTTCCATACCAGTATTGAGCCCAAGCACCATCACCTGGAATCGGTCCAGCAGGCCATGAAAGCATGGACTCTACAAAGGGGATCTCCAATGCCTTACATAGCCTCTGCAAAACCGACCTTGGATTCTCCAAAAGCATTCGACTGTCGACTACGGGGGGTATTTTAGTGCCATTCCGAAGAGAAGAGAACATCTCATACTGCAGGTCCAAGCCTAGATCCCGCATGTGCACATCGGGAATCTTCTGCGCGTAGGATGCGATCATGGCCCGTGGTTCTCGTATCAAGAAGAAATGTGTCAGCTGCTCCATGAAGCCCAGATCGAGATCGACCATGTGATGGGGCATATTCTTGATGAAGAGCATCTCTTGCTCATAATTTTGAGAGACCAAGGAATCGATCACCTGCGATACATCCGTTTCGTGTTGTGCGATCACTTCCTCTCTTCCGGGATGATTCAGCCCGGTCTTCACCAGGTAGTGCGCATAGAAGGGCTCATCGATCACATGACAGTCACCTCGATGGAAGAACGAGTACATCATGGCCGTAGATAGATTTCTTGGGCCCGACCACATGCAGATGCGTTTCATGGAGCTCAAATAATGAAAAAACCCTGACGCAAAGGTCAGGGTCTTGGAATTTCATGGGATATCAGAAACTTAACGAACAGTGATGGATCGTGTGACTCTTCCATCACTTGTCTGCAACTCCAAGGTATAGGACCCCTTGGCCCACTCCCCTACTTCTATCTGGTGTCTGATATATCCTTGACGCATTCCCAGACCTTCACTGTGGATCAAGCGACCATCGACCGAGAATACCTGAAGATCGACTGCAGACGCAGTATTCAGCTCAAAGGCCAGGTTGACCACATCGCTGCTTGGATTGGGGAATAGGTCTATCTGGTCTACGATCTCACTTTCATCGAGGCCATCGGCCAAGGAGCGATCATAGAGCATGAAATCATCCAGTCCAGCCTCTATGAGCGATCCTCCATCCAGATTGGTTCCGGGACGCAGACTATCCGAAGCATTGAATTTGATCATGAAGTTGTCCGTCAGATCCACATAGTCAGAGATGCGGAAAGCATTTCTTCTCCAGCGGGCATCTGAAGATTTGGTGTCTTCTACGTAGACCCAGGATTCTCCGCCATCATCAGAAACCTGTACCTGCCACCAGTCCGCATTGGGATTGGCTCCCGTTGCATTGGTATACCATCGCTTATACGTGAAGGCTGGAGCAATGTAGCTCGTGAGATCGATGGCTTCTGACATGAGCGTGGTCGTTCCAGCGTCTACGTCATTCACCCCTATCCCGTCATTGACATTGAAGGAATTCCCTGTTACAAAACAGAATTCACCTCCCTCTGTGGCTTGTTGATCCACCGCTACTGCCACTCCATTCAGGAATGAGCCCAAAGGATCGACTTCTTCCCAAATACCTGTGGTGGCTTCATCGGTATCTATACCGAGTTCCCATCCGGTGATCTCATCCTCATCATCCGAATCATAGGACTCGAACAGCTCATATCCCACCAAAGTATAGTGCGGCAATTTCGGGTCTTCCAGATTGGCCCCGATGGGATTGACCACGGCCAGATTATCAAAGATGTCACGGACCGCCATATAGTAGGCTATGATGGTACCCGGTGCTTGACCTGGGATGACTGCTTCATAGTTCTCTCCACCGATCTCATTCATTTCTACTTCCACCCAATCTGGAGAGTCATTCAGACGATAGCGAAGCAGAACGCCACCCAGATAGTCGGTGAACTGGCCACTGATGCCGAGGTCGGCCATGATATTGATATCACTGAAGGCATCGAATGATTCGACTACATCATGGCCCAGGTCGGCTGTGGCTAAGAAGGTGATCCCATGAATAGCAAATCCCTCTGAAATGGCTGCTCCGTTGGGAGTACCATTCAGGATGTTTCCATCATCGTCATCGGCTTCGAGCACATCGATCAATACATTGAGGTAGGCAGAACCTTCATTTCCATTGAAGGTGGCCGCCTGCAATCCTGGATAGTGGAGTCTCCACAGTTCTTCGATGGTCTCCTGATCATTCCCCAGAAGCAGGAAGGTATCCCACCAAGCACCGGCAATGATCTCGCCATCGGCATGCACTTGACCCACCAGATCCTGTGGATAGACCTTGGGGTTGATATCGTATCTACGTATATAGTCTTCAGGATCCTGTGGATTATGTCCATCAGCCAATACCGGGTCTTGAATGGGCAAGAAGGCCCAGACATCTGCATAGCCTTCATTCATGGCCCCATTGCTGAAATTGGCGCCTAGTTCATTGTAGAAATTGTCGTTGATCTCATGTCCATACTCGTGGAAGACCACATCGGCTACACGGGCCAGACTCACGCAGGTAAAACCGCTCACATAGAAATTGATCCCGTTCCCCGTAGAGAAGGCGTTGCACTCGTGAGGCGTGATACCCACATTGACCGACATGGGATAATCCATCCCGTCCCAATCTGGAAGCACATGATTCACATAGTCATGGATCACGTTGGTATTGTGGAAGGCAGTCATCTCATCGACACTGAATAGTGGTGAGACATCCACTTGATTATCCCCTTCGCTGAGTTCTAGAGTTCCATTGGTCACAGACCCTGTGCTCTCATTGACCACAGATGCCCATGTACCTGACATGAAGAACTGAGCTGATTGCGAACCGATGGCATCGATGGTGACATTCCCTTCTGAATCGGTGAAATAGGTGGTGCCATCCACGATCACCCTCATAGAAGAAAGGGTCTGTGCTTCGGCAGCATAGTTGGGGTCGGGATAAGAGAATTCTCCCGTAACATTCGCATTGATCACCGGAGGGTTGGTCTCTTCTTCTCCCAGAGAGCACTCTGGGCCGTGAAAAGTGTGTGTCTGGTTGATTCTCTGAAGAACTTCACCCGTGTGAGCATCCACGTGGGTCAGGTAATTCGCTGGAATCCCATTCTCAGCGATGGCATCCACCATGACCTCATAGACCAAATGATGCTCATAGTCCTTCACTTTGGGAATGGGTAGGATCTTGAGTTCTGGCGTAAAATGCACATCGGTCACATCGGGAATGTCTGAACTGGCAGCCTCTATTACTGTCAAGTGACTGACCAAAGGTGTGATATCCACATCGATGTCGTTATGCACGATCGCACTCCATGAGATCACATGACCGCTATGAAGCATCTTGACCATAGCTTGAGAATACATGACTTCCAAACCTTCATAATACTGGGTGAAGAATGCCTGATCATGTTTTCCGTTGTCTGTCACGGTCGACATCTGAAGATCCTCCATGGGAATATTGAATAGCACCAGCTGTTCTTCTATGAAGTTCATTGCACGGCTCTCAGCATCCGTACCAGAAGTCGGTATAGCCGGACCGAATGCTCGCACAGGTTTGAAGTTGTCTTCATCGAATCGGGCCAACCATGCGGGGTGTGCATTGGTGAAAGATGACCAGGGCATGGCGGAGCGGATCTGGAATTGGAGTCCTTCATCCATCTCATGGTGGGACTTGTCTACCAATCGCACTTCGTAAGGATCGGTGCCACCGTACACGGTGTTGCTGGCGGATAATTGCAGGTTAAGGGATGCAATGATGAGGAGTATGAATGTTCTCATGTTCGGTATTCGTTGACTATAATTTTCAAGGTGCCTCAATATCGACATTTCTGTTCGTTCCAAAGGCTTGGCTCCCAGGCTATCTAGGATTCCTAATCGCCTTTATTCTCAGACTTCGATACGGAGTCCGTCAGAGGCTAGATGAACATGGGGCGGCAATAGCTGCTCGATGTCAGCATGTTTTCCCATGAGATGGGATATGTGGGTGAGATAGGCGCGCTTGGGACGGAATCGATCGATCCATTCCAAGGCTTCTTCCAGGGTCAAGTGAGAGATATGATCCTTGCGTCTGAGTGCATTGAGTACCAGTACATCTAATCCAAAAAGTTTCTCCGCCTCTTGCTCACTGATGGTCTTAGCATCGGTGATGTATGCAAAATCCGCAATGCGGAAACCGAGTACCGGAAGTCGATAGTGCATGACTTCTATCGGGGTCACTTGCAGCCCCAAGCAATCGAAGGTCTCTGTGCCGATATCCACCAATTCGATCTGAGGCACCCCGGGATAGGGGTTCTCCTCGAATACATAGTGGAACTCGCGTTTCAAAGCCTGCTGTACCTGTGGTGTGGCAAATACGGGCATGGCCTTGCGATACTTGAAATTGAAGGCCCGTACATCGTCCATTCCGGCTGTATGGTCCTTGTGCTCATGGGTCATGAGCACTGCATGTAGCTCGGTGATCCCTGCCCTTAGGATCTGTTGTCTGAAATCCGGACCGGTATCCACTACCAGGCTCCTGCCCTGATAATCGATATGGATAGAAACGCGAAGACGCTTGTCCTTGGGGTCGTTGGAGCGGCAGACACGGCATTCACAGGTGATCACGGGAACACCTTGAGAAGTTCCGGTCCCCAGAAAGGTCACCTTCATCTTCTCATTGGATTCTTTTCCTTGCTCCACTGTCCAAAAATACTGGTATCGATTACGGAAGGGTATACAAAGGGCCTATTTTTGAAAGAGAATTCGAAGCGAATCCCCATTGGAGAGAGTAGTTCTATCAAGCAAACAGAAAGCCCTTAGGATAAATCTGGACAAGAAGATCTACGGCACCTTTGCCGAGATCGGTGCAGGACAGGAGTGTGTGAGACACTTCTTCCGGGTAGGTGGTGCCTCTGGTACAATCGCAAAGGCCATGAGTGCCTATGATAAGGAGTTCAGTGATGCCATCTATGGCCCTGAGGAGTACAATCGATACGTGTGCCGATCACGGGTAGACAAGATGCTCGACCACGAATACTCCCTCATCATAGAACGGCTCAATGCCGAACGGCAGGACAACACCAAATTCTTTGCCTTTGCCAATACGATAGCGACCATTGATTTCAAGAAACGATTCCAAGGGCATGGATGGATAGGTATCCAGTTCCAGAGCAAGCCGCGAAGAGAACCCAATCGGGTGATCCTTCATATCAAACCCTTGGAGCATGAGGCCCAATTCCAACAGGAGACCATCGGGATACTCGGGGTCAATCTGATCTATGCTTCCTTCTTCTACCATGAGAATGTGGAGGAGTTCCTGGAATCCCTGATGGACAATATCTCACGTGATAAGATCGAGATAGACACCATCGAGATGACAGGGCCAGACTTCGAGCATATCGATAACCGTTTGCTGAGTTTGAAACTGGTCAAGAATGGACTGACCTCTGCGGTTATATTCAGTCCCGATGGGATAAATATACACCCGAGTGATCTACTCTACAAGAAGAATATCCTGGCCATACGCGGGAGTTTCAGACCGGTCACCAAGGTGAATCTGGATATGATCGTCAATGGCTACAATGCCTTCATCAAGGATCCCAAGGTGGACAAGGACAACATGCAGGTGCTCTTCGAGATCACGCTCAACAACCTTTTGTCTGAAGGTGGAGTGGATGAGCAGGATTTCTTGGACCGGGCGGATATACTCTGCTCATTGGGCCAGACGGTGATGATCTCCAACTACATGAAGTACTACAAGCTGACCGAGTACCTATCGAGTTTCACCAAAAAACGCATGGGATTCATACTGGGTGTGGATCACCTCATGGCCATCTTCAACGAGAAGTACTATCGCAATCTGAATGGCGGGATGTTGGAGGCATTCGGGATCATCGCTACGCGTGACGTGAAATTCTTCCTCTATCCCTACAAGGATCCTAAGACCGGAAAGCTTATTACGAGCAAGACCGTCAAGATCCATCCACGCGTACGCCCGCTCTATGATTATCTAACCTTCAACAAACGTATCATCGATATGGACACCTATGATGAGACGGTACTCGGTATCTTCTCAAAAGAGGTGCTGAAGATGATACGCAGAGGAGAAGAAGGGTGGGAAGAGATGGTACCTACCTACGTGGATATCATCATCAAGAAGAACAAGCTCTTCGGCTATAAACCCAAGAAAGAGGACAAGGAATCAGCTCAGGTCAGCTGATATCAGATCGAAGAATTCCTCACGGGTCTTACTATCATCCAAGAATTGCCCGGTAAATGCCGATGTGGTCGTGAAGCTATTCTGCTTCTGTACGCCACGCATCTGCATGCACATGTGCTGGGCCTCTATCACCACAGCAACACCCGCTGGACTGAGCGTTTCTTGGATACAATCCCTGATCTCATTGGTCAATCGCTCCTGTACCT
>JABDLZ010000117.1 GCA_013001705.1 Flavobacteriales bacterium | reverse complement strand
AACCAGCACGGGCCCAAGTGCTGATCACGGATCCCATCCCAGAACTCGGATGGCAAGGCACATTCCACTATGATGAAGGCTATTACTATTTCCGCAATGTGGGTGAACGGGTATTGTTAGGAGGAGGTCGGAATCTGGATATTGAAGGGGAGACGACCTCTGAGTTGAAGACCACCAAGCATATTCAAGATGCCTTAGAGAAATTGCTCAAAGAAGTCATTCTGCCTGATAGGGTTTTTGTGATCTCACAGAGATGGGCAGGTATCATGGGAGTAGGACCGGTCAAAGAGCCCATCGTACGCTATGTCAGCAATCGGATCATCGCTGCTGTTCGGTTAGGCGGGATGGGAGTGGCTATTGGGACCCAGGTAGGGAGTCGGGCCGCACATCTGGCTGTTGGATGATCTCCAGCACCTCAGACACATCTTCATTGTCTATCAGCATGGCCAGGTTATAATGCTGGATCTTCCACTGACCTTCAGCCCATGTCAATACCCCACTTCCTCGGCATGGACCCATCCATGTTTCCAATAACTCTTCGAACCAGACTGTTCTTCCAGTATCAGAAAAATAGAGTTCGCGATCATATGGTGTGAATGCCCAAGCGGTGTCCCTTTCAAAAAACCTCGCACTCCAGGATCTGAGTTCATCCCTCAGCCAGCGTTCGCTCTTGTCTGTGCCGAGATAGATGGCACTATCGCTCATATTGCCGAAGAACACTTCTTCATCTGCTTGAGCGGCTGCTTGGTGCCAGCCATCCATCAATTGGTGGATACGAGCGGCCTCTTGTGTCTGGTCGAGCGGTTCTGGCTGCTGCTCTTGAGCCGGATTGCAGGAGGTGCAAACAAGAGCTGTGAAGGAAAGGACAAGGAATAGGTCGAGGTACTTCATGATTCTGGGCTTTCAATGGTCTGAAGATATCCATGCACAATGAAATCCGTGTCCGTTCGTAAGATGACAGACATCTTCTACCTTTCTTTTCTTTGCGGCATGGCCTTGGATATACCTCGTTTCTATATGCCAGAACTGGATAGTCGACCTGTGCAGACCTTGCGAGGAGATGAGGCAATGCACGCGATCAAGGTGCTGCGTAGTCGGGTAGGAGACCCGATCGGATTGGTCAATGGAAAAGGATTGTTCGTACAGGGTGAGATCCTCTCGGTAGACAAGCGCAGCTTGGATTTCAAACTCATGCACAGCGATCTTAAAGAAGGACCCGAATCTGATTTCCATCTCATTCTGGCACCCACCAAGAGCATGGACCGTCTCGAATGGTGTCTGGAGAAGTGTACCGAGCTCGGTCTTTCCCGATTGACCTTGGTGATATCAGAGCATTCTGAGCGCAAGAAGCTGCGGCTCGATCGACTTCAGCGCATCGCTCTGGCCGCGATGAAACAGAGTCGATCGTATTTCCTACCTCTTATCGAAGGACCTCAGAAATTCGAGGATTTCATTGCCAATACAGACATGGACCAAGTCATGATCGCCCATTGTGGAGAAGGGGAGCGATCGGCATTCACATCAGAGATGAATACAGTGATGATCGGTCCAGAAGGGGATTTCTCCAAGCAAGAAGTCGAGATGGCTATCGAGCAGGGGGCAAAGCCCGTACATTTGGGACCGAAGCGTTTAAGAACAGAAACAGCCGCTCTAGCGGCCTGTGTGATATCCAATCTATGAGAAGAGCGATCGGACTTTTCGGACTGATCATGATGTTGATGGCATTCACCGCCCCCAAGGGGAGCTACCGCATCGGGGTGTTGAAGTACAAGGGTGGCGGGGATTACTACGCCAATCCCACTGCAGTGCCCAATCTCATCGATTTCTGCAATCAGAACCTAGGAATGAACATCATCCCCGAGGCTCCTTACGTAGAGGTCGGGAGTTTGGAACTCTTCGATTATCCGATGGTCCATATGACGGGTCATGGAAATGTGGTCTTCACACCCTCTGATGCCGAGAATCTGCGTACCTATTTGGAGGCCGGTGGATTCTTGCATATAGATGATAATTATGGTCTGGATCCGTTCATCCGTCCGCAGATGAAGAAGGTCTTTCCAGAATCGGACTTCATCGAATTACCCTTCAGCCATCCGATCTACCATCAATCCTTTGACTTCGATACGGGCTTGCCCAAGGTACATGAGCACGATGGGAAACCCCCGCAAGGATTTGGAATCTTCCATGAAGGACGATTGGTATGTTTCTACAGCCATGAGAGCGATCTGGGTGACGGCTGGGAAGACCAAAGTGTACACAAGGACTCGCAGGAGACCCGCACCAAAGCCCTTCAGATGGGGGCCAACATCGTTCAATACGCTTTTCTAGGAGAATCCGGTTTCTGAACAATTCCCTTGATATCTCGTCAGGATGGGATTTGGAAGATTGACCGCACAGGATGTACCTTGTGACTATCAGACCAAACAGACCATGAAGACCGACCTCAGACCCATCACCTTTTGGTGTATCATTCTCCTATGTATCTCTTGTGCTAAAGAGCATATCGAACCGCTAGGATCAGATGCTTCCTCAGACCAGCGCAGCTTACTCGAC
>JABDLZ010000116.1 GCA_013001705.1 Flavobacteriales bacterium | reverse complement strand
AGGCCCTGTAGAGCTACCGGAATTACCGGATAATCCGATGACCTCTCCTTGTTTCACCGGTAATGTACGAGCTTCTGGATAGTAGTCGAATTCCCAACGTTGATGCGCATACTGAGCCTCTCGCATCACTTGCTCCAAAGAATCAGAGAATGAACGGAGGTGTGCATATACCGAGGTATGCCCATCGTAATGGTCGATATAGATGGCATTGCCGTAACCATAGGGGGACACCTTGATGCGCGATACGTGTCCATCTGCAATGGCCCTCACAGGAATACCTTGCCGGCCTTGGGTCTTGAGGTCGATACCCGTATGGAAGTGATTCCTACGCATCTCACCGAAATTCCCCGATAAGACCATCGGTATATCCATAGGAGGGATATAGCCCATATCATTCTGCGCAATCGTGGGATTCACCATCCAGGAAATCAGAATAAGAAGCAGGAGTTTTCTCAACATAGCCCACGAATGTAATGACCCGCTGAAATCCCCATATATCCACAGTCGATTTTTGAACAAAGAGCGCTCACAATGGCTTGATCGACAATACCATATTACATTTGTCTATACCAAGGATTTGATCACATGGCACAGTCATACACTGAAACCCTCGAACAGGTCAAGAGAAAGATCAAGGCCATTCACAAGCAGAAACAGGATCTGGAAAAGGAAGTGAGTCGCTTGAAATCGGAACTGGAGAAAGGGCGATCCCAGATCGAGACGCTCACTGCCGATATCGATAGCAAGGAGTCTGAGTTAGAATCTTTGAAACTGGCCAAGGCCTATCAGAGCGAAGGAGAATCCGATAAGGAGGCCAAGGCACGTATCAACGAGATGGTCAAAGAGATCGACCGATGTATCGCCTTGCTCAATAATTGAATGAAGACATGAGTGAACTTTCTGTACAGATCAATATTGCCGGTAGATCCTACCCGCTGCGCATCAAACGTGAAGAAGAAGAAGGGCTCAGAAAGGTGGCCAAAGAGATTCAAGGTCACTTGGACAAACTCAGACAGACCTATGCGGTCAAAGACAATCAGGACCTTTTGGCCATGACACTGCTGGAGTACGCCAATCGCCTGGAATCCAAACGCATGGAGGAAGGGAGTGAGCTTACCTCCAATGTCTTGACCGACTTGGATGCCTTCGTCTCAGAACTCAGTGATAAGTAGTCAGAATTGAGGACCAATGGTTCTTTTCATTACGGGTTCAAGCGTTTCGATAGAATAGACCTATCAAGGAGAGAGGGAGCAATGCAACAGAGGTATAGTTCATGAGAAAGATCGAGAACAAGGTGGTACTCATCACCGGAGGAGCAGGATTCATCGGTAGCAATCTCTGCGAACGCTTATTGCAACAGGATAACAAGGTAATCTGTCTGGATAATCTCAGCACAGGTCATCGCAGAAATATCGAGGAGTTCATCTCACATACGGATTTCCAGTTCATCAAAGGGGACTTGGGAGATATCGAAACCTGTCGCAAGGCCACCCACGGGGTGGATATCATCCTTCATCAGGCGGCTTTGGGGTCGGTACCCCGATCGGTGCAATTTCCGCTGGCCACGCATCAGGCAAACAGCACAGGTACGCTCAATATACTGGATGCTGCCCGACTCAATGGGGTCAAACGTTTCGTTTACGCATCCAGCTCTTCGGTATATGGTGATGCTCCAGAACTTCCCAAAAGGGAAGAACACACCGGGCTGCCTCTGAGTCCCTACGCTGCTTCTAAAGCGGTGGGAGAGATGTATGCCAAAGTATTCGGGCAACTATACGGGATGGAGACCATCGGTCTGAGGTATTTCAACGTGTTCGGTAAGAATCAGGATCCCGATGGAGCCTACGCTGCGGCCATACCTCGATTCATCAAGGCCATGATATTCAGAGCACCGGTGACCATACATGGGGATGGACAACAATCCAGAGACTTCACCTATATAGAGAATGTGATCCAAGCCAATCAATTGGCAGCGACCACGGAGAATCCAGAGGCTCTCAACCGGGCATATAATGTGGCCTATGGAGAGCAATATTCCATCAACTATCTCGTAGAACAACTGGAACTACTGCTAAAGGAGCATGACAAGGATCTGGACCATGTGGACAAGCGTTCCATTCCCGAGCGCCCGGGGGATATCAAGCATAGCCTGGCCGACATCTCCAATGCGAGGGAATACCTTGGCTATGAACCTACCCACTCTCTGGCCGATGGCCTGCAAGAGGCTATGCGATGGTACTGGGAGTACTTCAATGCTGAGAAATGAATCTCTGATGAATCCATGGGCCTTGTAGCCAAACAGTCCGTCTGGAACACCATCATCCTCTATGCCGGGGTAATCATCGGCTATCTGAATGTCACCATCTTCTTTCCTCGGGTCATCGGAGCTGAAGGATATGGATTGACGCGTGTGATCCTTTCGGTGGTCTTCATCGCCCAGCATTTTGCCCTTCTGGGTACCCCATCTATGATCATGCGTTACTTCCCTCGATTCAAGGATGTAAAGGGGAGGGGACTCATACCCTATGCACTGGTCATCTTGATATCCGGACTGATCATCGTCAGTGGAGTATTGCTCTGGTTCCAAGAACCCATTATCGATATCAAAAGGGAGCAATCCCCTTTAATGGAGAACTTCTACTTCCTGACAGTCCCCATCCTGATATTCAATGCTTTCTACCTCTTCCTATCCAATATCTGTAGGGTGAACATGAATACCTCATTGCCCCTCTTCGTCAATGATATCATCTTCAAGATATTGACCACCCTACTACTAGGACTGACCTGGTGGTACGATTGGAGTCTGGATTTCTTCCTGTTCCTCTGGGCCGCAGCCTATGCAATGAATGGCCTGATTCTTCTGGTCTGGTTGCTGTCCAAAGGTCTGCTGAAGCTTGGTCTGGATGCCCGTGTAGATAGACTCTTCCGCAGAGAATCCATGGATTTCTCATTCTTCAGCATGATGGCCGGGGCCTCGAATTCCGTGGTCTCTAATATCGATGTGCTCATGGTGGGACTACTCTTAGCTCAGAACAGCTTGGAAATGGCTGGGGTCTACGCTATCATGGTCTATCTGGGAAATGCGATCCTGATGCCCACCCGTGGCCTGGGCACCATAGCCTCACCACTGGCGGCCCAGTATGCTGAGAACCGAGAAGACCACAAAACGGCCGAACTGTATGAAAGCACCTCTCGCAATCAGATGATCACAGTGGGTTTCCTCTTGATCGGTGTATTTATCAATCTACCAAGCCTCTTTGTATTCATGCAGGTGGACTATTCCATCGGCATGCCGGTATTTGCATTGATCGGTCTGGCCCGTTTGGTCCAGTCCAGCACAGGGATCAACGGGGTCATCCTGGTCTATTCTCCCTATTACCGCTATACGACCTATTTCATTTTTGGATTGGCCATCGTTTCCATCATGTTGAACTATCTGATGATTCCAGTTCTTGCATTGACCGGAGCGGCATTGGCGAGTTTTATCAGCATCGTGGGATTCGAATTCCTGAAATGGTTGTTCGTTTGGAAGCGACTGAGTTTCCAACCTTTTCATCGTAGACATGTCCTTGTGATTGCATTGGGACTGGTCCTCTTGCTTATCGGACACTTCCTTCCACGGGTAGAGAATATCTGGATAGACATGGTCTATCGTTCGACCATAGTGACCATTTTAGCAGGGCTGATGATCCTGAAGTTCAATATATCCAAGGAGCTCCGCCAGGTGGTATACAAGGGCCTTTCTATGGTCGGTATCAGAATCTAGGCTGTATATTGTGACTGATCTTTCTGTTCTAGAACCATGTCAAAATCCCTGAAGACCATACTCGGAATCCTTTCTTTCCTAGGATTTCTCATTGTCCCCATCCTTATCGGCTACATGTTCATGTCATTCATACCTGCTATGGTGGAATTCGAGCAGCAAGGAGTAGAACCCACTTTTCAGGATATCTGGCCACACTTGGGAGCCTTGGTCGGGATCTCCATCTTCATGTCCTTGCTCTCATTGGGACTGATGATCTTCTTCATCATCCATGTATTGCAGGATACGTCTGCTACAAGCAATGATAAGATACTCTGGGTCTTGTTACTCTTCTTCTTCAGCTCTATGGTATTTCCATTCTATTGGTACTTCCGCATTGTGCGCAATGACAGCGTAGGACCTTCAAAGGAGAAGAGTATCGGATACACGAATTGATAGAGCCTACCAGTACGCCACATAGGCATTGACTCGATTGAGATAAGCCACGAAATCCATTCGGAATCCGGTCGTAGTGCCGGTCTCATCTGCGCCCATGATGGTGAATCCTTGATCATTTCCGGTACATAGAGAAGTGCTCAAGGACAGAGAAAGACCATTATTGACATCGTTCACTACACTGAGGTCATCACAAGAAGTGCTGTTGCCAGCTCCAGAATTACCTGTGATGGAGATGTTCCAGAATCCTTGACCCGAATTATTGGTGACCGTGATGGTCTGGGTAGCTTGGTCATACGCTACGGTCACATTGACTGTGGGATGCGTCCAAAAGACTCCAGATACCGCTTCATTGTG
>JABDLZ010000115.1 GCA_013001705.1 Flavobacteriales bacterium | reverse complement strand
ATATACGGGATGTCCAATTCTTCTTCTTCCATCACGACCACCACTTTAGGGATCTTGAAGGTCTCTGAGCGGGTGCCCACATCGATATCGGCCCAGTCCACATCAAAGGCGGGCAATTGACCTTCTTCTAGGTCTGCGTCAACATCCACGTCAACGTCTGGAAGTCTGGTCTCTCGGGTCTGATCTACATCACAGCTCGCAAAGGCGAAAATTGCCAGTGAGACTGCTGCTAGGTGTTTGATTCTCTTGTTCATGATACTAGTTCGTTATTTTTAATTAGTTCAGCTTCTACCACATTCTGTCTTGCGGTCGATTTGGTATAAGAGAATCCTGTACCATAGTTGGATATCCGGATTACTATCAATAGGAAAAGGTCAACAGAAAATCAAAACTTCAGAACACATATATCTGATATTCTGATACTTACATTGTTTTTAAATGAAAACCACGGAAATGCGATTGCTCCGGAATCCCATTTTTATCATCCTCTGGTCAGCAGTTGATCTGTATACAATTTTCCACACTTATGGGGAATACCGTACTGTAAACCCTCACTATGAAGGCAGAATACTCTGATAAGCGATTTACTCCCGCCATGTCAGTCAAGGTGAATCTTAGGTAACCTACGTGACGATCCCATCCTTCTCCTCTATTTACCTTACTCACCTATTTATTGAATCGCATATACCCAACACATGCAGAACCAACACCAGATACTGATCATCGGAGGAGGCACGGCCGGAATCATGGTCGCCTCACAATTGCTAAAAAAACGTAAGGACTTGGACGTGGCCATCATAGAGCCGGCAGACACCCATTACTATCAACCCGCTTGGACGCTCGTAGGCGCAGGTACCTATGACTACGAAGACACCGCCCGTTCGATGTCGAGCATCATTCCCAAGGGTGCTATATGGTATAAAGAGTACGCAGAGCGCTTCGACCCGGAGAACAACAAGGTCTTCACTAAAGAAGGAACAGAACTTTCTTATGAATTCTTGGTAGTAGCTCCCGGACTGGTCATGGCTCCAGAATTGATCGAGGGACTACCTGAAGCTTTGGACAAAGGAGTAGTGTGCTCCAACTATACCGACCCCGAGCATACCTGGGATGTCATCAAGAATTTCAAAGGTGGAAATGCCTTGTTCACGCAACCCACCACTCCTATCAAGTGCGGAGGAGCGCCACAGAAGATCGCCTATATGGCTGCCGATCATTTCAGAAAAAGAGGAATCTTGGACAAGACCCAAGTGGTCTATGCCACTCCAGGGACGGTGATATTCGGTATCAAACCTGTTGCAGATACTTTGAATGAGGTCCTAGATCGATATGATATGCATTTCAAACCCTACTATGCACCGGTACATATCGATGGGAAGAATCGGGAGGTCACCTTCGAATACAAGGCTCCGGAAGAGAAGGCTATTGGGATAAAAGAAGGAAACACACTCGGAGAGGTAGAACTCCCAGATGGCAGAAGAAAGATGAAGTTCGATATGCTCCATCTAGCACCTCCACAGCAGGCTCCCAAATTCATCAGAGAATCAAACTTGGTCAATGAATCAGGTTGGCTGGCCGTGCATAAGGGGAACTTGCAGCATGATACCTACAAGAACATATTCGGCATAGGTGACGCTGCAGGTCTACCTACCGCTAAGACCGGAGCCGCCATACGCAAGCAAGCACCCATCGTAGTAGAGAACCTGCTCAGACTATCTGATCACAAGACCCTTTGGGAAAAGGAATACAATGGATATAGTTCCTGTCCGATAGTCACGGGATATGGCAAGATGGTATTGGCCGAATTCGACTATGACGGCAATTTCACTCCAGACCCGAAGCTCAAGCAGATGCTCATCTTCGACTCGGCCAAAGAGCACTGGAGACTTTGGATGCTCAAGAAATATATTCTCCCGAAGCTCTATTGGGACAAGATGATGAAAGGAGTAGACGTTTGATGGATCAGATGAACACCTAGGTTTGTCCACTTCAAAGAATCAGAGCATAGATATGCCGCTTTTCTCCAAAGGTCACTGGACCTATCCCATTATTCATCAGCGTTGTCCGGCCTGTCATGAAGGAGATTTCTTCGTACACCGACATGGCTATCGCACCAAAGAGATCGGAAAGATACATGACAAATGCCCCAAATGCGGACAGCGATATAGCCCAGAACCCGGCTTCTACTTCGGAGCCGCTTATGTGAGTTATGCGCTCAATGTGGCACTGATGGTGAGTGTGGCCGTGGCATTGAATGTATTGATGGAAGAGGATCCCGAACCGCATCACTACCTGATAGGCATCATCGGACTCACCCTGCTATTGTTACCCGGCATCTTTCGTCTGTCACGTATCATCTGGGCCACCATGTTCATTCCCTATGGTGGCGAGAAAAAGCAGTTCTAAGCAGACCGGTATCATCAATGACAGCAACTCGGAGTTTCCGCTCCGGGCAGCACATCTGGGCTGATGAAGGGAATTCCCAGAGCCATGCCCCTGAGTACGAATAGCACTCCGAAGAAGACCAGCATATAAGGCACCCAGCGGTTGAAATCGATTTTGAAGCGGCCGAGTATCTGCGCTCCGAAAAGATTCATGGCAAGCAGTGCTGGAGTAGTTCCCAGGCCGAAAAGGATCATGTATCCGCCCCCTTGCCATGCTGAACCAGAAGCGATGGCCCCGACCAGAGCGAAGTATACGAATCCACATGGCAGCAGCCCATTGAGCAGACCGATAGAGAACAAGGAGCGATAGGAACTTCGCTGGAACTGCTTGCCCAATGCAGCTTTCAATCGTCCGAGTCCCAATGTCCAAGAACCTAAGAGGGGTTTCTTCAGTACATAGTTCACCATGACATATAGGATCAGGAGAAGTCCTGCTCCCAGCGAGACCCAACGCTGGAGCCCTACCACGATGAATGCTTGACCAATAGCTCCAAACAAAAGCCCCATGAGCGCATAGGTGATAGAACGACCCAGGTTATAAGTCAGGGCTCCAGATACCTTTTTCCATGTGTTGGAGCGATCGAGCGGCAAGGCCAGAGCAATCGGACCACACATGCCTATGCAGTGCAGGCTTCCCAGAAATCCCAGTATGAGACCGGCCCAGATCATCGCTTGATATGGATGTCTTTTTCAATAGCGATAGGTCCATCTGGACCCGATGCCTCAATGAGGATATCATAAACTCCTTGAGTGAATTCTTCACCGGAGAATCGGGCAATTCCCGCATTGAAGTCCAAGGTGAAGCTGCGATCCAATCGGCTGTCATTGGGCCGTGTGAAGGTGACCTTCCCTCCGTCCAGTATCTGAGCAGTGGCATCCTCTGTACGCATGACCATCTGGTCTTGTTCCCAAGTCAATGCCAGACCCTCTGCATACGCATCGCCCAGACCGAATGCATCGATCCGGTCCTGATACTCGATCTCCTGTTTATAATAGTCTTCCGCCTGAAGTTCAGCAGTCGATCGGGTGGTCATGTAGACCAGTCCGAGGATGAATAGCACGAATACAGTCAAAAAGATGGCAATTCCATTTCCCCAATTCATAATCTCGGTCCTAAGAAGTTCGTTTCAATTTCTTTGATGAGTTCCCCATCCCCATATACCCCGATAGTGATGGGCATATTCCTCAGATCCACTTGATCTTTTTCCATCAGGATCATGATCTTCTGGGTGACGCTCCCTTGCTTCTCGAGCATGGGTTCGGCACCGATCAGTCTGATCTCCCCCTCTCCTTCCAGTAGCTCCAGTCCCAATTCCATATCCCGATTTGTCTTATTGACCACGTAGAGGTCATACAGATTACCGTACTCGCCACTGGGCATCTCTTGGAAGGTGGTCCCACGTGTGCGGAGTAGCTTGGCCTCGAAATCGCTTCGAGTGACCAAGAGGGTCACCAATACCCCGATCAATAGGACCAGTACAGCTGAATATGCCTTGACCCGGGCCGTCCAACCGAATGGGACCTTGTTCTTGATACCTTCTTCACTATCATACCGGATGAGCTCTGTGGGCAATCCCACGCTCTCCATCATGAAATCACAGGCATCCATGCACGCGGTACAGTTGACGCACTCCAGTTGGGTCCCGTTGCGTATGTCGATCCCCGTAGGACATACATCCACACACTGATGGCAATCGATGCAGTCGCCCTTCCCGAGAGCATCCCGGTCCTCGTTCTTCCTGAATCGGGCCCTTCCCTCCTCTTTCTCACCACGCACATAGTCATAAGCCACTACCATGGATCGTCTGTCCAGTAGCACTCCTTGCAATCGGCCATAGGGACATACCGCTATGCATACCTGCTCGCGCATCTGAGAAAAGACCAGGTAGAATACCGTAGTGAAGACAACGATAGCGGCCAGGCCTCCTAAGTGGTTCATGGGATTGTCCAGAATGATCTCCCACAGTGCCTCTGAGCCGATGATGTACGCGAGAAAGGTGTTGGCTATCAGGAAGGAAATGAACCAGAAAATAGTGTGTTTCAATAGCTTCTTCCGGATCTTCTCCGCATTCCAAGGTGCCGCATCGAGTCGTTTCTGATGCTTGTAGTCCCCTTCTATCCAATACTCTATCCTGCGGAAGACCATCTCCATGAAAATGGTCTGCGGGCATATCCACCCACAGAATAATCGACCGAAGACCACCGTGAATAGGATGATGAAGACCACGAAGGTGATCATCCCCAATGCAAAGAGGTAGAAATCCTGGGGCCAGAATACCTGACCGAAGAGAACGAACTTGCGCTCAAGGATATTGATCATCAAGAGCGGCTCACCTCCTATTCGGATGTAGGGTCCTAGGAATAGAAAAGCCAAAAGGAAGTAGCTCAGCAACTTCCTTTTGTCATAGTACCATCCACTGGGTTTCTTGGGATAGATCCATACCCGTTTGCCCTTCTCATCTACTGTGGCAATGCTGTCACGGTATGATTCCTGATCCTCTACCATCTCGGATTACTCGTGATATCATTCAGTTCTCTGCCACCTCAGTGCTATCTGAAGCTGCAGACATTTCTTCCTCCATCAAGATGAATTCGAAGAATTCTCCTTGAGCCTCTTTGGGAATTGCAGGGGTAGTACCGTGCAGCGTGCGTATGTACGATGACACATGCTGGATCTCGATAGGCGTGAGCTTCTCTTTCCAGGAAGTCATACCATTCTTCGCTCCGTACTTGATCGTGGAGAAGACCGTCTTGATATCAGGCCCGTAGATCCAATAATCATCGGTCATGTTGGGTCCTACAGCACCCCCGCCATCTTCCAAGTGACACTGGGCACAATTGGCGTTGAAGATCTTCTTCCCATTGGCCAAGGAAGCCTCATCCATCAGCTGGATGACGGTATTCTCATCGACATTGAGAGCTAGAGATACGAGATAGGCCTGGACCTCCGCCTCTGCTTGGGCCACGTCCTTCTCATATTCCTCGACCTGCAGATCCCCAATACCCAATACATGGAAATTGATCATGTAGATGACACCGATGACGATGGTGAGATAGAAACCCCATTTCCACCATGGAGGCAGGTTGTTGTCCAACTCCTGAATTCCGTCATACTCATGATCCATGAGAATCGTGTGCTCCTCTTCTATGGGGACTGCATCAGTCAGTATCTGTCCCACCTTGGAGATGAGTTCCTCTTCTTCAACACTCACTTCTTCTGGTGCCGGAGCGATGATCTCCAGCATATCCTTGATGGTCTTTTTGAGAAAGAAGATGATCCCGACCAGCACGATATTGATGACCACCATGGCCAGTACCTCTTCCATTCCGATATCGAACCAAGGCGCAGAGGCTGTTTCAGTCGATTGCGCACTCGATCCGGTACCTAGACCCATTGCCAACAACAGCATGATGGCCTTTAGAACCTTACCATCTTTGACTTCTTTCAATCTCTCGATGAAGAAATCACTGCGTACAAGATTGCGTAGACTCTTCGCGCTGGCAATGATCCCGACCAGACTGACACAGGCCGTGAATACCAGCAACCAGAAAAGGGTTTGATAGTCTCCACTCATGATACATCGGTTTTTGAAGTGATACGATCGTCCAGGGGCTGCTCTTCCATCATATGGATGAATCCTTTATCCATGCGCATCGTGTAGATGATCAACAGAGTGAAGAACAGGAAGAAGATGAGCAAGGAGATGATCGGGTATATCTCGATATTCTCCATGGATGTCATGTGATGTTTGATGAATTTGAGCATGGTCCTAAGGTGTTGGTGTTTCTATCAGACCGCTGATGATACCATCTGGGTCTTCAGGTTCATGTATGTCCGATCCCAATCGCTGGAGATAGGCGATCAGTGAGATGATCTCCTTCTTGCTGAGTGCTTCGATCACATCAGGGCCAGCATCTGGACTGAGGTCATTGGCAATGCTCTGAGCGATACGTAGCGATTGCTTCTCTAGATCCTGCATAGCCTGATCCTCATACCCTTCTCGATAAGGCACACCCAATTTCCGCATCACTGTGATCTTATCTACCGTGTAATCGGTATCCAGATCATCTTCAAGCAAGAAGGGATACGGAGGCATGATGCTTCCAGGTGAAAGATCCGTAGGGGCTTCCATATGCACATAATGCCAGGAATCCGATTTGGCCTGCTTGTTCCCCACACCTTCTCGATGCAGGTCCGGGCCCGTACGCTTAGAGCCCCATAGGAAGGGGTGATCATAGACGAACTCTCCGGCCTTGGAATATTCTCCATATCGTGCCGTCTCAAATCGCAGAGGCCGCACCATCTGCGAGTGACAGTTGTTACACCCTTCTCTGATGTATATATCCCTTCCCTCTAATTCGAGCGGTGTATAGGGCTTGACCGCTGAGATGGTCGGCACATTGGATTTGACGATCATGGTCGGGATGATCTCTACGAGACCACCGACCAAGATCACTATGAGACTGAGGACCAGCATCATCATCGGCTTACGCTCGATGATCTTATGCCAGTACTCCTTTCCACCTCCATGCGTAGCATGGGACAGAGCCGCCAAGGGTGGCGCTTCTGCCTTTTCATTGGAGATCAGCTTGCCTTTAGCTGCTGTTCTCAATAAGTTGTAAGTCATCATGATGGCACCGATGATGTAGAGCGTACCTCCGATCACACGCATCAGATACATGAACTTGAGCGAGGTCACTGTCTCTAGGAATTCTCCATGGACCAAGGTTCCTTCTGGAGTGAATTTCTGCCACATGAGCCCTTGAACGAATCCGGCCATATAGATAGGTACGACATATACCAGAATACCCAGAGTGGCCAGCCAGAAATGCTGATTGGCCATACGATCCGAATGCAACTTGACATTGTAGATCTTGGGGAACAACCAGTAGAGCATGCCGAAGGTCAGCATACCGTTCCATCCCAATCCGCCCACATGCACGTGCGCAATGGTCCAGTCTGTGAAGTGGGACAGGACATTGACCGATTTCAATGAGAGCATGGGCCCTTCGAAGGTGGCCATACCGTAAGCCGTGATCGCCACCACCATGAATTTGAGGACAACACTGTCACGGACCCGGTCCCATGCCCCCCGCAGGGTCAAAAGGCCATTGAGCATACCACCCCACGATGGAGCGATCAGCATGATAGAGAATACCACTCCGAGTGATTGGGCCCAATCAGGCAGTGCCGTGTACAGCAAGTGGTGTGGACCGGCCCAGATGTAGAGGAAGATCAGCGCCCAGAAGTGAATGATCGACAGACGGTAGGAATAGACCGGACGATTGGCCGCTTTGGGCACGAAGTAGTACATCAAACCGAGATAGGGTGTAGTAAGGAAGAAGGCCACCGCATTGTGACCATACCACCACTGTACGAGTGCATCCTGCACACCGGCATACCATGAGTAACTCTTCATGAAGTGCAAGGGCAGTTCGAAGGAGTTGACTATGTGGAGCACCGCTACTGTGACGAAAGTGGCGATGTAGAACCAGATGGCCACATAGAGGTGCTTGACCCTGCGCTTGATGATGGTCCCCATCATATTCACACCGAATGCCACCCAGATGAGTGCTATGGCGATATCGATAGGCCACTCCAGTTCTGCGTACTCCTTGGATGTGGTGATTCCCAGTGGAAGGGTGATAGCAGCAGCTACGATGATGGCCTGCCAGCCCCAAAAGTTGATATTACTCAAGGCCTTGCTGTACATGGGTGCCTTCAACAGCCGCTGCAAGGAATAGTAGACCCCAGCAAAGATCCCATTGCCTACAAATGCAAAGATCACCGCATTGGTGTGCAGTGGTCTGATCCGCCCGAAGTTGAGCCATGAGGCCACATTCAATTCTGGCCACACCAATTCCGATGCAGCTATCAGTCCGACCAGCATGCCTACGAGCCCCCAGATGATGGTGGCCAAGGCAAACTTGCGGACTATGTTATTGTCATATTCGAATTGCTCGAGTTCCATACGAGTGGTTTATGAAGTGTGTTGATTATCTGGAGGAGTAGTATCATCATGCAGCAAGCGGATCGAGTCGCCATATTCATCCTCGTACTGATCCGTACGGATAGCCCAGATGAAAGCCACTAAAAAGAAAATGGCCACACATAGGCTGAATCCGATCAAAAGGAATATTATCTCCATACCATGGTTCTGACGAGGCAAAGAGACTTAATCGGCCAAGGGTGCTGAATGAGTTGGGTCAAGCGCATTACTGACATATATCAGGCAATCTCAAGCTCTGTGTAATTCTCCGTGCACAGAGCGAGTAGCGAAGCCTTTCCGGTGTAGATTCTGCTGCTCTACTTGGTGCATTGGAAAGCGGGTCCTCTTGAAAGACCATTGCGTGCCTAAAGTGGCGAAGAGCACGATCGTGACCGAACTCAGAGGCATCAAGATGGCTGCTATGAGTGGCGTGAGCAATCCCTGTACAGCGATACCGATCCCTATCAGATTATAGCAGATGGAGAACAACATGCTCCACCGTACTACGCGATAAGACCGCTTTACGGCTTGGAAGAAAGCGCACAGATCGGCCAATCGGGCAGACTGGAGGATGACATCGCAGCTGGGTACAAAGAGGTCCACATCATCCGCGATAGCCACACCTACATCACTGGCCTTGAGCGCACCTGCATCGTTGAGTCCATCACCTATCATCATCACTCGCTGAACCTTGCTCTGCAGGTCCTCGATGATCCTCATCTTATCCTCAGGTGACATATTGAAATACATCTCCTCAGCACGGAATATCCCCTTGAATAAGGATGACTCCCCTTCATTGTCCCCTGAGAGTAGCATGACCTTATGGGATGTTTTCAATTGAGCGAGAAGTTCAGTGACTCCGCTTCTCAGGCTGCGTTGGAATACGAAACTCCCCAGTATGACCCCGTTCTTGGAGACAGAACTATGTGAGAGATCTTCTGCCCCATGAATACGGGCATTGCCGAGGTAGGCATCTGACCCGAGTTTGTAGATGCTATCTTGAATCTCGGCCTCGACACCTTGCCCAGCATACTCTTTGAAGTTCTTGACTTCTCTCTTGGGACCATCCCAAAGAGCGGCAATAGCCCGGCTATGTGGATGTCCCGATTGGGCGGCCAGACTGGCTATGGCCTGAAGATCATCGGGGGACAAGTCCTCTCCTTGGAAGTGTATCTCAGTTCCACTGGTGAGAGTCAATGTACCGGTCTTGTCAAAGACCACTACATCGATGCCATCCATCGATTCCAAGACCTGTGTATTCCGGCTGAAGAAGCCCTTCTCAGCAAGCAGTCTACGCGCATTACCCAAGGCATAGGGCACACTGAGTGCAAGTGCACAAGGACAGGCCACGATCAATACAGAACTCACGGCATCCATGAGTACCGAAACGTCCTTGAAGTACCAGAAGACTCCTGTAAGTAGTGCAATCCCAAGAACTGCGAGTGTGAAATGCCCACTGGCATTGTCGAGGATCCGGCTCAAGCTATTCTGCTCCTTGGCGAATGCCGGTTGATTCCAGAGGTCGGTCAGATAGCTCTGGGAGACCTTGCGCTTGACTTCCAGGGTATGGGCCGGTCCCAGATTCCTCCCTCCCGCATAGACCAGTCCCCCTTCTTGGATGGTCACGGCACGAGATTCTCCTGTGACAAAGCTGTAATCGAGCTGCATGGCCGGATCGGTCAGGATACAATCGGCAGGGATGACTCCTTGATGTAAGACCTTGATACGGTCACCCATCTCCAGATCCATGACCGGGGTGTGACGCTCATCACCCGCCTTGATCCGGATCACCGACAAGGGAAAATAGGAACTGAAGTCCTTATCGAATGAGAGTCGGTCATATACTCTGGACTGATACCATCTCCCTATGAGCAGGAAGAACACCAGGCCGGCCATACTGTCCAAATACCCGGGACCTAATCCGGTGAGGATCTCATAGGTGGATCGGAGAAATATCACCGAGATACCGATGGCTATAGGCACATCGATCACCAACCTGCGCTGCCGCAGAGACTTCCAAGAAGAACGGAAATAATCCACTGCTCCATAGAAGATCACGGGGAGTGATAGGAAGAGGATCAAGAAGGAGAAAATACGTTGATGCCGTTCGAAAAGACCGATTCCGCTCGAGACGTATTCCGGAAAACTGAGGAGCATGATGTTGCCGAAAAGGAATCCTGTGACCCCTATCTTGATGATCAAGTCCTTGTTGCCCGCACCCTTGCTGGAATCTGAGGGAGAAGAAAGGGAGATGTGGGGTGGATAGCCTATACGATGGAGGATATCGGCCAATTCTCTTAGCGTGAGTTCATCTTTCTTATAGGTGATAAGGGCTGTCTTCTTAGCGAAATCCACCTTCACGGCCAGGATGGACTCCTCCAGCCTGTAGAGGTTCTCAAGCAGCCATAGGCATGAACTACAATGGATACTCGGCAGGTATAAGCGCACCTTGGCCTGATGATCATCCTGGAAGAGCAACAATTTCTCTGCGATCGAGGGCTCATCCAGATAGGCATAGCGCTCAGCAGGAATGTCTACCACCTTGACCCCGGGTCGTTCACCTGTGCCATAGAATTGCTCCAGTCCGCCTTCCTTCAGTATGGAATAGACCGTCCGGCAACCATTGCAACAGAACAAATGGTCATCCATCGGATATAGACTGTTGGGGCAGGTATCCCCACAATGATAACATGGCGTGCTCTGTGACGCTGACATAGATGTTCTGAGATCAGCAACAAAAATCCCGGGAAGCTCACATATGAAAACTGATAATTATCAGAATGGAGACTGATCTATCGACCGAGTCTCACAGCTTGAAGGCCTCGATGACATCGGTACTCAGCAAGAGACCACCTCTTCTTCTCTGCAGGGCCATGTCACCAGCCGACCCGTGATAGTACACTCCTGCTAGAGCAGCCTTCTCAGGACTGAGTCCTTGCGTGAGAAGCCCCAAGATGAATCCGGTGAGCACATCGCCCATACCTCCGGTGGCCATATAGGGGTTCCCAGTGGAATTGAAGTACAGACGTCCATCAGGTAGGGCCACACTGCTGTGAGCTCCCTTGCGGATGATGATGATGTCCTGCTTCTGTGCGATCTCCTTTTGCTTTTCCAGCGCCTCGAAGGAGTCTTTACTCTCACCGAATAGTCTGGCGAATTCCTTGGGATGTGGAGTGATGATACTGCCTGCCGGAATCCGCTCTTGCCAACCTTCACGCGCCAGGATGTTGAGTGCATCCGCATCCAGTATCAGACCTTGAGGCGCTCGTTCCAGCAAGGCGTCCAGCATACCAATGGTGTCCTTAGCCTGTCCCAGACCCGGCCCTACAGCCATGGCGGTATATGCATCGATATCCGGTAAGCGCGAGATATGATCGATCTGTTTATCCGGGGAGAACATCGCCTCGGGGAGGGTAGCCTGTAGGATGGTCATCGACTCTGCGGGCGCATGTACCGTCAACAGTCCACATCCTGCCCGCATGGCGGCTCTAGCACTCAACTGAGCGGCACCATACATACCTCTACTTCCGGCCATCAGGAGTCCATGACCGTAATGGCCTTTATGTGAGAACTTCTGGCGTTCTTCTATTTCCACATCGGATGCTTGCAGGTAGTACCAGTCACAAGGCTCTTGCTCATGGTATTCCGGATCGAGATGTATATCCACCACTTCGAAATCCTTCATGTAGCGATTCGATTCGGGAACGAGAAAGCTGCGTTTTGGAATCTGGAAGGTCAAGACATGTTCTGCCTCTACCACCAGATGATCGGAATTGACCTGCTCACTGAATGCGCCACTGGGAATATCGATACTGAATACCCGGCTGTCTGCCGCATTGATGCGTTTCACCGTTTCGGCAAACACGCCTTCCAAGGGCCGGGTCAGGCCCGAACCGAACAGCCCATCGATGATGAGATCATAGGTGGATAATGTCTCCACAGAGGGAATGTCCACCTTGCTCTTTATTGTGGACTCCAGTGTCGTACGCTCCAGATTGGACCGGCAGTCCTCGCTCAATCCGGTGCCTTCTGGAGACACCAAATAGGTATGCACCTGCTCGAATCCACGCTCGACCAATAGGCGGCTCAAAGCCAATGCATCTCCCCCATTATTACCGGGTCCGGCAAATAAGGCGACACAGCAGCGATTGCTGACCAGTGTGAGGATTTTAGGGATGAGGGCATTCACCGCGCGCTCCATGAGCTGTATGGACGGGATGCCTTTAGCTATGGTCGCCTGATCCCAGCGCTTGATCTGTTCTGCAGTAAAAAGTTTCATGATGTATCACGAATGAGTCGGTGTGGTCATCGAAAGATACATATTAGATGCAGCATTCCCACCCGACATCATTCACTTCCGATCATCGGTATAGAGCATGTACTCTATGCCAGAAAGCTCAATGAAAGAAGAAATGATCGAGTGAATACAGGTCCAGTTCATGGGACATGATCATGAGAAAGACCAATAGGACCATACGTGGAAAGACGTGTTTCAAATCCCAAAGGGCCTGCATGTAGGAAAAGCTCAAGATGACCATGATCAGGTTCAAGGCCAAGATGATATAGACTTCAGGAAGAAAGAGCCCCAGGATCAAGAAGACCCCGCCCACCAATTCGATATAGGAAGACACATATGCCGAGAATCGAATAAATCCAGGGGGTACCTGATCCTTCTTCATACCGGATAGGATGGTAGAAGTGAATTCCTTCAAGCCAACCGTGAAGATCTTGTCAATAGCCTGGAACAGGAACAGTATCCCCAGGCTCACTCTCACGAATAGCAATGCATATGCAGTAGTTGTAAGGTCCATGTCAGAACAAAGTTCATGCTCTGAACGGACTCGGATATGACATTTGTCAGGAATGCATTTGACTTGATACCTGTCCTGTCACCGAGCAAGTATCCAGTTTTGTGAAGAGTCCTAAGTTGTAGGATAAATCGTATATTCTCAGAGTCCTTGCAGGCATGGATCGATCTTAATAGCACGTCATGAAAAAGATTCTTTTTCCCACTGATTTCTCGCTGAATTCACTGCATGCAATCCGGTACGGAATCCGATTGTTCGAAGGTCAGGATGTGAAATTCTATCTCTTCAATTCCTATGTGGATCCCAGTGTAGGCGCTAGCATGACCTATGTCTTTGAAGAACAGATGAAGAGCATCTCCATGACCATGATGCGCAAGGTATATGAAGAGCTTCAAGATGAATTCGGACATGAGGGATTACAGTTGGAATTGATCAATCGCTATGGCGATCTGCCCTATGCTCTGAATCCAGTATTGGAAGATGAAGGGATCGACCTAGTGATCATGGGAAGCAGTGGAGCGAGTGGTGCCAACATCTCCATTTTTGGAAGCAATGCCTATGCGACCATGAAGGATGCTCCCTGTCCCGTGTTGACCGTTCCCCTTCAAGCTCCGCTCAAAGCACCTGAGCGCATCGGACTGGCGAGCGAAGAGGAGATGGGCGGAGATGAGGCCATACTGGAGCCCCTGTACGATCTGGCCCGGGTACATGACTCTTGGGTCATGGGGATACATGTCTCCAAGAAGAATAGAGTGACAGATGGAGCCCCATCCGATAGTGCCTCAGGTACAGACAGCCTACCCTATATCGACCTCAAAGTGGATGATCCACTGCAAGGGATCGAGTTGGCCATCGGTCGGTATCAGATCGATATGCTTTCCATCATCCTCCCGAAGCGTAGCCTCATGGAACGTATATTCCATAAAAGCGTCAGCAAGCAGATCGCAAAACAGATCGCCATTCCTATACTTGCCCTGCATGCCTGAAAGGAGTGCTCCCTTCTCTTCTCAGAGATACTCACCGATGCAATGAATCACAATGGCCCCGACCAATAAAATGACTACCGCGCTCCACGATTCGGAGCAACGTCTCAAGTCCATCATCGACACGGCTGTTGACGGGATCATCACCATCGACACCCAGGGGGTCATCCAATCCATCAATCGATCGGCACTGGAACTTTTCCAGTACACTGAAGACGAACTTCTGGGTCAGAAGATCAATACACTGATGCCCGATCCGCATAAGACTGCACACGATACCTATATGGGCAACTATCACCGCACCGGGGTGAAGAAGATCATCGGTATCGGTCGACAGGTGGATGGCCAGAAAAAGGATGGCACCCTCTTCCCGTTCAGATTGAGTATCAGTGAGGTCCATCTCGATTCAGGTAAACTGTATACGGGCATCGTACATGATCTATCAGAGCAGGTCAAGGCTCAAGAAGAACTTACCCGTCTCAATGAATCCCTGGAGCAGAAGATCCAAGAACGTACCTCGCAGCTGAGCCAGGCCATCGATGACCTCAAAGATGTCAATGACAATCTGAATGCTGAGATCGCCAAGAGGAAGAAGACAGAAGAGGAGATCAAGGCCCTACTGGAGAAAGAGATCGAATTGGGCGCATTGAAGTCCCGTTTCGTTTCGATGGCCTCGCACGAATTCCGTACACCGCTGAGTGGGATACTGAGCAGCGCATCGCTCATCAGCAAATACACCCGCACAGAAGATGAGGACAAACGAGCCAAGCATATTGAACGCATCACCAACTCGGTGCACAACCTGACCAATATCCTCAACGATTTCCTCTCACTGGACAAACTCCAATCGGGCAAGGTCTCCATCCATCCATCGGAATTCAGCTTATCCGATCTCTGTCAGGAGGTCATGGATAGCACACAAGGTATGCTGACGGAGGAAAGACGATTCGACTACGCACATTCCGGCTCCGACACGATGAATGTCGATCGGAACATCCTCAAGAATATCCTGCTCAATCTGGTATCCAATGCCATCAAGTACTCTCGGGCCGATACGGTGATACAGATTCGTTCCCAGATCAAAGGTGCCTATCTGGAGATCAGCGTCACTGATGAAGGCATAGGCATACCCGAAGCGGATAAGAAACACATGTATGAACGGTTCTTCCGAGCACAGAACGCCACCAATATCAAGGGTACCGGTCTTGGGCTGAATATCGTCAAACGCTATCTGGAACTGTTGGATGGCGAGATAGCCTTTAAGAGTAAAGAAGGGCAGGGCACTACATTCACCATCAAGGCACCTATACAAAGCAAAGGGATAGAATGAAGAAGAAGATACTCATCATCGAGGACGATGAAGTTCTCAGAGAGAATACCGCAGAGATTCTCGAATTGGCCAATTACGAGGTGGTCACCGCCTCAGACGGAAAACTGGGGGTGGAAGCAGCCAGAACGCATCATCCCGATGTGATCGTCTGTGATATCATGATGCCTGAATTGGACGGTTATGGAGTGATCTATCTGCTCAGCAAGGACCCGGCTACCTCAGGAATCCCTTTCATATTCCTCTCTGCCAAATCAGAGAAGAGCGACATACGCAGGGGAATGGCCCTAGGAGCCGATGACTACCTCACCAAACCCTTTGAAGAGATGGACCTACTGGCCGCCATCGAAGGTCGACTCAAGCGCAGTGAGGTTCTCAAACAGGAGTATGCCTATACCCGGGAGGGCTTGGATCGATTCATAGATAATGT
Organism: Flavobacteriales bacterium; assembly: GCA_013001705.1. Lineage (NCBI taxonomy): Bacteria > Pseudomonadati > Bacteroidota > Flavobacteriia > Flavobacteriales > Flavobacteriales bacterium. Next base: position 9,115 of record JABDLZ010000115.1, on the reverse strand, counting down.
ACACCAGATCTCATCGCTTAGGGGATTGTATGAAGATCGCTCACCACGCACCTATAAGAAGAAAGAACCCGTCTACCATCAAGGGGATATACCACACTACCTCTTCTTTGTCAATAAGGGCAAAGTGAAGACCTACCAGATACACGATGATGGCAAGGAGTATATCAATGAACTGTACCACGAGGGAGAATTCTTCGGATATCTACCAATCATGGAATCCCGCCCCTATCCGGATTTTGCTGAGACCATGGAGGAATCAGAGATCTGCAGGATTCCCAAAGATGACTTCAATGCCTTGCTCAAAAAGGACCGCGATGTAGGTAACGCATTCATCAAACTACTGACCAAGAACCTATATGACAAAGAGAAGAAACTCCTGAGCCTGGCCTATGATACAGTGCGCAAGCGCACGGCCAATGCATTGCTGGAGTTGATGGAACGCTTCGGTCATGGAGAGCCTGAATTCAGCATGGATATATCGCGTACCGACCTCGCAAGTATGGTCGGGACCGCATCTGAATCGGTCATTCGTACCTTGAGTGACTTCAAAGAAGAAGAACTCATCAAGGTGCAAGGAAAGACCATCCATATCTTGGATCAGAAAGGGCTGGAGAAGATCTGGTAGCACGGACTGACCAAAATCAGTCGTTCAGGCTTCACCCATCAGGCTTCTCCCCTCCTCTGACGATTATCATTGCCTCTGAATCAGACCCACCATGAAACCGACAGAAGAACTCATGAACCGTTTCTACCAGCACCTGGGAGACCTGTTCTACGCTATCGCAAAATCTGACAAAGTGGTCAGAAAAGAGGAAGAGCGCGTACTGAAAGAACTGATCACTAAAGACTGGTTGGATCTGGAAGACAGCGAAGATGTATTCCACACCGATGCGGCACACCTCATCGAGTTTGCATTCGATGCCCTGAATGAACGCCAGGCTGATGCCGAGGATCGCTTCATGGAATTCAAGCTCTTCAAGCAATCGCATGAGCACCTATTCACCTCCAAGGTCAATGACCTCATCATGCGTACGGCCAATGCCATTGCAAGCTCCTTTTCGGGGACCAATAAAAGCGAATTGGACATGCTCCTTCGTCTAGAACTCATGCTCAAAATAGAAACCCACTGATATGCTCGACAAGAACGAACTCAAAGCACACATGCTCGACATGCAGGACGAGATCATCACCGACCTGAAAGCCGAGATAGATTCATACCATCAAGGCAAAGACCTCGATGAAGAGGATACCATGGATCCCGAGGATTTCTCACATCAAGCAGAAGCCGGGACCATAGAGCTAACACTCAAGGAACAACTGAGAAAAGCAGAGGCAGATAAGGGAGTTCTTGAGAAGCTGACGACCGAAGAGCGCACAGATATCAGACCCGGTACCCTCATAGAACTAGAAGACCGGTATATGTACATCTCCATTGCCACTTTGCCCTTCGAATTCAACGGAAAACAGGTCATCACCTTGACCATGGACGCTCCCATCTATCCCTTGATCAAGAATAAGAATGTAGGCGATAGCATACGACTTGGCAAAGAGTCACACGAGATCAAAGCGCTGCACTGAACCTTTCCCTTGACTGATACTTGTCAGTCATAGGTGTGAGTAGACTCATTTCCACATTCTCACCATTGTCGCAAATTTGGCTAAGTTCAAGGTGAACCCCCTGATACACTTAAATTATGCATACCATACTCATACCCCTTGACTTCTCTGATGTTTCCATGAACGCAGCCCGGTATGCCGTGCAGTTCTTCCGAAACCAGCCCACTGAATTCATCTGCTTGAATGTATTGGACTACCGGAAACCAGCTGGAGGACTCAGCAGTATGCAATCCAAAATGGAAGAAGGGATCCGCAGGGATCTGGACAAAGCATACCAAAAGATCGTATCCGAGAGCAATTTCCCTGGACACAGCTTCAATAAAGTACTCATCCATGACCAGAGCGTAGATGGCATCACACTCTATGCTGAAAAGGTGGCAGCCAAAGCCATCTTCATGGGAACTACAGGGGCGAGCGGATTGAAAGAAGTACTCATGGGCAGTGTGGCCTCAGGTGTGATACGCAGGGCCAAGTGCCCGGTGGTGACCATTCCAGAATTGGCCACGTATGACAAGATCGAGACCATCGGACTGGCCACTGATTTCAAACCGGTCAAGGATTTCGAATCCTACCGTTTCCTGATGAACACGCTGGATCATTGCAAGGCCGACCTAGTGGTGGTCAATGTGGATGGTAAGAAAAAGCCCGTGGATATGGAACAGACCATGGCAGGTATGTCTCTGGAGAAATTCTTGGAATCCGTGCCTCATCGCTATGAGTTCCTTCAAAGTGATGACCTGGTCAATGCGCTTCTGGATTTCATGGAGAAAGAGAACGTGGATATGATCGCCATGCTCCACCACACCTACAAATTGCTGGATATGCTATTCAAGCGCTCATCCGTAGAGAAAGTAGCCATGCAGACCAAGATACCCCTGATCTCATTGCCCGAATTGTAAACCGAACGTATCATCCGCATACCGCCTCATGACAAATACGCAAGACTTACAGGATAAGATGGAGGACCAACTCCATGAGACCTCGATCTGGACCAGCGATGTGGATTTCTGGATCGATGAGATGAATGCCTATCAGCGCATCTTGGACCGTATTGTGCCGCGTCTTCAGCGTCCAGAAAAACTCAAGTCGCTCGATCATCTCCAGAATATCGTTCTGTACTATAAGAATGAGATCCTGCTGGATCTGAAGAGCAAACTATTCCACCATCATGGGGATCTGAAAGGAACGTACAACGGGGATATCGCTTCGCATTTCACCCAGATCAATGAAATGCACGTCCAACTGTCAGAACAGATGGTGGATATCGAAAAGCGTTTAAGGAGTTACAAGCAGGAATTCCTGGACCTCCAATCCTTGGTCAAGGACCTTGAATCAACGGCTATCCAGCATATAGACCACATCATCCTCCCAACTGATTTCTCGCCAAATGCCGAACGCGCAGTGGACTACGCCCTTTCCATTCTCGGAAATGCGGTAGACCGGATCACGCTTTTCTATGTGCATAGTGACATCGAGTTGGAGAACGATGGATTCGACTCACCGGACAGAGAGGCCTTTCAGAGTGCTAAAGCGCTCATCCATACCGAAATCGAACGCATAGAGAAGGGATTCCCCGACCTCCTACCCAAGATCAGGACAGAAGTACGGTATGGTGAATTCGGAACGCGATTGGCTGAGATGCTGGACTCTGTAGCTGTAGATATGATCGTAATGGGAACACGTGGAGCAGGTGGCTCGAGTGCCCTATTCGGAAGTATCACCTCCAAGACCATCCAAGCGGTGCATACCCCTGTGCTGGTCATTCCCGAGGAAACGCCTCTCCTACCGCCTAAGCGCATCATGTTCGCGGCAGACCTGGAGACCAGCAGCCGACCGGCTGGGATGGACCTTCTGCGCAGCTTGGCCGAACAGTATGATGCCGAAATGAGAGTAGTACACGTGGACAAAGAGCAGAGTTCCATCGATTCGATCCATGAACGATTTTCTGCCACGGAGTCACTTGAGTCATTGGGATTGGTCGATCAGGAGGTACATTATATGCTCGCAGATAAGGTACTCTCAGGTATCAATGACTATGTGAAAGAGTACATGGTGGATATGGTGTGCACGATCACGCATCACCAGGGATTCCTTTCCAAATTGTTCAGACCCAGTACGACCGAACGTATGGTCCTGCATTCACATATCCCTATACTCGTACTTCACGAATCCGAAATGTGAGTCATGGTCGATAAAGAGAAAGTCAAGGATTTCTTCTACTTCCGTTCCGTGTATGAGTTCCTGCTCGACAAGCACTATCGGAATCTGCTCCTAACGAGTTCATTTATTATCGCCACTGGCACAGTGGTCTATCATTATTTGGAGGAATGGTCCTGGGTGGACTCCTTGTACTTCTCAGTAGTCACCCTCACGACCATCGGCTATGGAGACTTTGCTCCGCAGACGGATATGGGAAAGCTCTTCACGATCATCTATATCATCCTGGGTCTGGGAATGATCCTCGGTTTCATCAATGCTGTGTATGAGCATTACCGCAACCGCTCAGAGCGGAGGAACGGCAATAGCTATCACAATGAGAATCCGATCCAGCGATTCGATCCCTGACAGATGATCAGGAGTAGTAGTCGCGAACACCGGCTTTGAACTGATTCTCGCTCATGGAGTCTGCATTGCGCAATTCCACTTTCACATCCCGCATACCGTGGATGTCCTTGATGAACTGAAGCAGACCGAGTTTAGCCTCTGCGGGACCTTCTATGAGCACTTGCTCGCAGTCCTTGATATTCTCTGAGATATCGGTGTAGAATTCCTTGAATTGCTGCTTCTTACGATGCAGGATCTTATTCTCTGGACTAGCGACTTGTGGATTGAAGGCCTTGGCCCCACCATAACCCCCACCGGGATTAGTGTCTTCCACTGCTGATTCCAACTCCATGAATTCCTCTGATTCATTCTCAAGAGAATATATCCATGCTTTCTTGCTGTCTATCCAAACTCCGGATCGTTTCATATCTATCTGTTTTATCACACTGATAAACCAAGTGATTCGTAGGGATTTCTGCCATGTGTTCTGTCAGGGACAGGACTGACTTCCGTCAATCTTTGCTTGCTCATGCCTAGGTCGATTATCTTAGTGCCATGCGCTTCATCATCATGCTCTGTCTGCTCAGTCTTCCCGCGGGTCTACTCGCTCAGGTCCTAGAGGTGGAGCTACTCGATGGCACCAGCGCGAATACTGTTCCCCATCCTACCGAGGCCTTCATCTTCCACATGATCAGTAGCAATGCGAGTGAAGGGACCATACTAGTGGATATTGCCAAGTCCAACGAAGAGATGCCCAGCGATTGGGATATATCCATCTGCACCAATGCGTGCCTACCACCTGAAGTCGATGAGGCTACGTACTACATTCCAGGTGAGGGAAGTACAGAGGTATCCATCTATTTCTTTGCTCGCAGCACAGGTGAAGGAAGTGTGGAGGTCACGCTGACCAACCCATCAGACACGAGCGAGAGCTATGCCTACACCTTCACTTTGATGGCCGATGCAGCTCTCGGATGGTCTGAGCCGCAAAGTGCTGGATCGGAAATAAACTATAGTCTGTATGCCGGGGATCTAAATCTGGAAATACCTGAGAGAGGCCAGCTGAGCATCTATGACAGAATGGGGCGGATACAGTGGAGTGAAGAGCTGAATCCGGGTCTGCAGACCAGGTCTTTGGACCACCTATCCCGAGGGTTTTATCTCCTTGTATTTCAGTCTGATAAGAGAAAAACAGGGCAATGGATCCATATTCTTTCTCCCTGAGGTCCATTTCCACGTATAAATCCTTGGACGAAGAAGCTTATTTGTTGTAATATTGCAGCCCCAAAAACAAATTGGACATGGATCCGATCAAAGAAATAAACAAGGCCGTTTTCGAGAAGAAGGATTTCCCTGCTTTCAAGGCCGGAGACACCGTTACCGTACACTACAAGATACGTGAGGGTAACAAGGAGCGTATCCAGCAGTTCCAAGGAACCGTGCTGCAGCGCAGAGGAAGTGGTATCACCGAGACCTTCACCGTAAGGAAGATAACCAGTGGTACAGGCGTAGAGCGTATCTTCCCTATAGCCAGCCCATCTATCGAGAAGATAGAACGCAATAAGGAAGGTAAGGTCCGCAGAGCGCGTGTATTCTACCTGAGAGAGCGTATGGGTAAATCAGCCCGTATCAAGGAGCGCGTGCACTTCAAGAAGCAGGACTGATCCTGTTGAAGACATTCAAATGGAACCCCGTCCTTTCAAGGATGGGGTTTTTTGTTGGCCGGGAGAAGGCATCGACTTTACTTCTTTGCAAGGCACTTGACCTCAGTTAGAGGCTCTTGTCCTTCGAATCAAGAGCAATGAAAAAAGGCCACTCGATGAGTGGCCTTTCATAGTTTCGGTAGGATGATATGGTCAATCGTAGATCAAGACCCCATCGGCCAAGAAGGCAACTGAGACCTCTGGCTCTGTGATGGCATCGATCTCCTCTTTGGATTTACCCGCGTCCTCGGCATAGTGTTTCAATTCGTCCACCGGTGTGACAGACTTATAAGCGATGCCTTTGACCACGGTCTTCTTGCCGCTCTGTCCTTCTGTTGGCACGAAGAACCCGTAATCGGTGAACCTCACGCGCATCTCATCATCCATGCCTGCATCCAAGGTCATCCAGCAGCCTTTCTTGGCGCAGGTCTCCTGAATGGTCCCACTGAATGCGCATGCCACCGTATCGGTCTCTTCCAACTCGGTGAGCAACATATCGGCATCGATCACATCATCAGCGGTGATCACCGCACCATAGGAACGGACATCGGTCGCTTGGCCTTCTACCACATTCTCTTGGGCCTGTTGTCCTCCGCAGGCCAATATCATACTTGCTCCGAGAAGCATCAATCCTGTTCTGATCATAGTTGTTCTATTCTTGATTCGCTTTGATGCCAAAGTTGATGGAAATTGTGGAATCACGAGGTGACCTGGGTCATTATTTCGCTTCGATGATGAACTCGGTCCTCCGATTCTTGGCGCGTCCTTCTGCTGTGGCATTATCTGCAATGGGTCTGCTCGCTCCAAAACCCTTGAAACTCAGTGAAGACCCAGGTATGCCCAATTCTTGGAGATAGGTCATCACCTCGAAGGCCCTTTCTGTGCTGAGTGTAAGATTATCTGCATCTGAGCCTATGTTATCGGTATGACCGTGGATGGAGATATGCAGACTTGGATTACGGGCGAGGTAGTCTGCGAATTGATTCAAGACCAGTTTGGAGTTCTCATCGATATCGGCCGAGTTACTGCGATAGTATATATCGTTGATGGTGTACGGCTTGCCGACCTCCACCTTCTGCACGGTGAGATCCACCTCTGCAATGACACTCTGTTCTGCCACTTCTTCGGTGAATAGTTTGGCCTCGAAGGCATGGTCCTTCTTCTCGATGGTCATCACCACAGGTTCTTGCTCCACATTGATGATGGTGGCGTAGCTACCATCATCGGGGTCTATCTCCACGCGCTCTACTTTCTTACTGTCCAGATAATTGAGCTGTATGCGGGCATCCTCTACGATCTCACCGTCCTCATCCTTGACATCTCCGCGCACCAGTATCACCTGATCGGGTTGGGCCGCTTCAGGCATCTCGAATCGGAATACATCCAAGCCTTCTGCCCCCTGTATCTTATTGGAGGAATAGTAAGCCAATCTCCCATCTGTACTCACGATGAGACCGTGCTCATCCTCGGGTGTATTGATGGGAATGCCCATGTTCTTGGGTTCGGTCCATGTCCCATCATCTTGCAGACGGCTGTAGAAGATGTCATAGCCTCCCACTCCTGGAAGGCCATCCGAGGCGAAGTAGAGTGTACGGCTGTCACCGTGCATGAAGGGGGATTTCTCATTGCCCGGACCGTTGATCTGCTCACCGATACTCCGTGCCTTACCCCATCTGCCATCGCTCCCTCTCAAACTGTAATAGATATCTATGCTCTTGCCTCCTTCTGCATTCTCAGTAGAGCTCTCACGGGCCGTAGCGAAATAGAGGGTATTCCCATCTGCACTGAGTGAGGGCTGTGCTTCCCAACCGTCCTTTGTGTTGACACCGCCTCCCAGATTCTCCAGCTCGGTCCAGGTGTACTCCTGCTCCTCGGTACGCTCATTGAATTGTTTGGCGTAGCGCGTGACATAGATATCGCAATTCGGATATCCCGAGGGATCGGGCTTGCATACCGTGAGGTACATCTCCTTGTTGTTGACCGAGAGGCTGGCCCCTCCGTAATTATCGCCTAGATTGAAAGGAGCCGGCATGGCCTTGCCCCGACTGAAATCGCTTTCCAGCCCATCCCGCATGCTCTGTGTGAATTCTTCTACCTGCCTACCGTATAGATCTCCTTTGGCCTTTTTGGTGTACTTACGGGTGAAGTAGATGCGCTCATTGTCAGGAGAGAGCATGGGTAGATACTCATCAGAAGATGTACTGATACCGCTCACCCTCACCGGGTCGAAGGGAACGGGATTGCCGAATATCTCTGCATTGAACTGGACCTCAGAGATGATTCCTTCTACATCCGATCGCTTGCGCTCGTAATTCCTTGCCAGCTTGCTGGGGTCGTCCAAAGGGAAATCGATGAAGCGATCGAAGCTTTCCAGCGACTTGGACCAATCTTCTTGCGAGTAATAGATGACCCCTAGATAATAGTGGATGTCACTGTGATAGTCCGGGCATCGCTGAGACAAGGGTTCGAAATATTCTTGTGCTTGACGGTATGAGATATTGGAAGAAGTCTTTGCCCGTATGAAATAGAGCTCACCCAATCGAAAATCGGCTCGCGGACAATCCTCTTGAAGTTCCCTGGCATCTTCCAAGAATGCGATGCGTTTGCGTAGATCGTACTTCTTCTTATCCTCGGCTTGGGACAAGAGTTTATCGTATTTCTTATCGGCCTCACATTCGCACTGTGCAAAGGCGGAGGAGGAGAAGAGGATGAAAAGGAGAATGTAAAGAAATGTGCTTCTCATTCTAACAAGGCATCTGCTCGGGTTTGTGCACTGGTGACCAAGGCCTGTGCCTTGACGTCTGCTTCATCGATGATATTCTGGGCTTTGACATCCGTCTCTCTACGCAGCTTGTCTGCAGCCGCTCGTGCCGCCACTTTGGCGATCGGATTCTTGGCCTCATCTTCCAACCGTTGCGCTGCGCGATAGCCTTCAGTTCTCACCTTATCGGCTGCCCGTCCTGCTTCCGCTCGTAGGGCATCGGCCTGCTCTTGGGCCTGAGCTATGATGCGATCGGCCTGTTCACGGGCTTCAGCCTTCACATCTTCGACAGCTTCCTGCTTGATCTCTTCTACTTCCTGTTTGACCACTTCTTGGATCACATCCTTTACAGAGCCCCCCTCTTGACCGAGGATACGTGGACTGATCTTGGGGTCGGTCATGGGACCGGTGACATCGAATGCCATATCCAGATATTGTCCTACGGAAAAGTCCAGTCCCAGAGCATTGGCCTGGCCGACCAATCCGTTGA
>JABDLZ010000114.1 GCA_013001705.1 Flavobacteriales bacterium | reverse complement strand
GGCCAATTCATTGTAATCGGGATTCCCATTCCGTTTCAAGAATATCTTGAGCTCACCGGGAGTCGCACTTCTGGCCTTAAACGAGAGGCGATAATCCTTGTCATGGTCCATCGATAGACAGGAATTTACGAGCTGTACATTGCTTGAATTATCGTCCAGTAGGGATTGTACATGCACCAAGAGTTCCTTGTTCCCTGAATTGGTCCCATCATCAACGGTGGAGTAGGTGGCGGTAGAACCCTCTTTCAACAAGGGCGTCCACGCATTTAACCCCAGTTCGAAATCCCCATAGAAGAATGCATCCAGCGTATCGATGGCCATAGATCGATCGATGGAGAGTCCTACCTCATTCATCAATCGACTTTTGAGGTCCTCCTTCACGCTCTGATATGCTGGGTCATTGGTGAGGTTCTGTTGTTCCTTCGGATCGTTGATGCGGTCATAGAGCTCCGTCTCGCCTGAGGAAAGTAGTATGAACCTATAGGTCGAATCCACGATGGAATAGTGTTGATTCTGAATGTCGGATGGCGTGAACAAGGGAGTGTCATCATGGGCGCCTATAGCGCTGATCGCATGATCCGGGCCTTCCCACACACCTGTCTCCGGAGCATAGATGATCTCTTTTAAGCTATGTCCATCCAAGGTGTGGGATGGCGGACCCACTTGGGCCATATCGACCAATGTGGGATAGAGGTCTACGAGTGATATCGGTCGATCATCTGTTACCTCGGTCGGGACACCGGGCCCAGCTACGATGAAGGGAATCTGTGTAGACGCAGACCAGAGGAGGTTCTTGCCCATCGAGTTCCGTCTTCCCACATGGAGACCATGATCACTGGTGACGATCAGATAGGTGGACGCTCCGTACTCACTGTTGACTATGCCCTCCATGACCTTGCCAATCTGATCATCAATAAAGGATACACTGGCGAGATATCCCTGAAGGTTCCGCTTGAGCCACCAGTCGGTATCGGCACTGTCCATACTCGCATTGGTAAAATCATCGAAATGTCTGAAGCCGGTCATGCCGGACATGTTATTGCTGATCATGGACGTGGACACTCCTTCTAGGTCATAGTTCTTGACCTGTGAGATATCCACCTGATCGAGCGGATATAGATCGAAGTACCTCTGCGGGACATAGAACGGACTATGAGGACGGTAGAGGCCGGCCGTGAAGAAGAATGGATCTTCATGCTCTTCTGCTAAAAGGTCACATAGATAAGCGACCGCCTTCTCATCTGTCATCAGATCCCTGACCGAGTCATTGGTATACATATACGGCTCGGGGCCTAAGAGCCAACCGGTATAATCCGGATAGGAAGGAATTTCAGCTAGAGAGGCAACTCCTTGGCCAGTAGCCGTGACCGATGCGGGTGTTGAAGGATGTGAGTTCCTCACCGGTGAACCATCATTCCTATAGTCCAATCCATTCCAGGGATAGGGACCGTTGAACGTATTCATATCATGGTATTCGCTGAAATAATCGTGCGAATCCTCGATGGTATGGAAGATCTTCCCGGTCGCATTGACGGTATACCCATTGTCACGTAGATGCTGGAATAGAGTGGTCACACCCGAGAATCCGGCATGCTGACTGAATTCATTCTGCAGTTGATCGTGGCCATAAAAGCCCGAACTATAGGCTTGTAGTCCATTGAAGACGCTCGCGCGGGAAGGTGCACAGATGGGCACATTGGCGTGAGCATTGGTAAAATTCACCCCGCTGGCTTCCAGGGCATCGAGGTTGGGCGTGATGGCCTGGTCCATCCATTCGGAACCGAGAAAACTCAGGTCGTCACAGAAGATCAGGACGAAATTCGGGGACTGGGCCTGGGATTGAAAGCAAAGAAGGACAGAGAGTATCCCTGTCAGGATCGCATCGCGCATGGTACAAGAAAGTGTTTGGCCGCTCCATACAAACCTAGACAATTCCTTCAAACCCCTTGTCCTGCTTGCTATTCAGCGCATTGTATCTCACGTCTCGACATCAGCATCAGAACTAAGTCGACACCGGTGAGCCCATCCTGTTCCAGTTCGATCGATCGGCTTAAATTGGAAGCCTTGAAGATTCTTCGCGGAACATATCGGGCATTGGCCTTCTTCTTGGGCGGAGGGTGGATGATGCTGCGCATAGCCTTCATGACCATGCTGAAAGGTCCCGACCTTCAGCGCTCATTGCGCTATCGACTCCACTTCCTGCGTTGGTTGATCCCGACCTTGGGAGTGCGTATAGAGTACTATGGAGAGTTTCCGCGCGAGGCCGGCCTGTTGATGTGCAATCACCGCTCCTATTTCGACCCTATACCCGTGCTGCGTCACGTATGGGCCGTACCCGTAGGCAAAGCGAGTATCAGTAAATGGCCCATCATAGGTGTAGGGGCCAAGATGTCAGGAGTGGTCTATGTGGATCGCAGCACACAAGAAGGTCGTAAAGCTGCCCGTGAGGAGATCAATGATCTTCTGACAAAAGGATTCTCCATTCTCATATATCCTGAAGGGACCATCTATCCCGGACCTGAGTTGGGTGAACTGAAGATGGGTATGTTCCGTGATGCGGCCAAGAACGGATATGCCATCCATCCGGTCGCATTGGAATACAAGCATGCTCTGGACGCTTGGCGCGGAGGCATCAGTTTTGTGAAGCACTTCTATACCCGCTTCGGCAAGAAGTCCGTGTACATCAAAGTGGCTTTTGGCGAGCCCTTGCGCAGTGAGGATCCTGAAGAACTGGCCTCCCGTTTCCTGCACTTCAATGAAGCCGCGATAAAAGAGATGCGCGAAGGATGGTATATCCCCTATCCCAAGGAGGAGATCACTTGATCTCCTTCTCTATGCGGATCTCCGTGCGGGGTCCATCGCCTTCCATCTCTTTCTTCACCTCTACGCTCACCTCATCTCCATCGCGTGAGATGCTGATGTTGGCGCCATCGATGAGAGTATCTCCTTCGAAACCGGATTCTTCCAGTTTCTCCACGGCACTTTGCATATCATCCATGCCTCCATCCATCTTGATGATCTCCATCTCACCGCCTTCCTCATCGTGCCATACCATGTGGTCGCCATCGCCCATGTGCTTTTTGAAGATGCGTTTTTCCATCTTATCCCCGTGATGGGGTCCTGTATGACCGGTCACTTTACCCAGGACGAATCCGAGTACGAGAGCGAGGATGGTGAATACGAGGGTCTGTGTCCAATTGCCTTTCATGGTCTGGGGG
>JABDLZ010000113.1 GCA_013001705.1 Flavobacteriales bacterium | reverse complement strand
GAGGTGGCTCTGGATATCTGGTACGATGGGATGCTCCAGATCAGAGATACTGAACATTTCTTCCCCGAGGGGATTCGACTCAGTGTCTTTGATTACTCCGGAAGGGAAGTGTATGTAGCAGACATCCCTGATCTCCATTCTCAGGTCAGTATCCCATTGGATATAAAAACCTCCGGTGTCTACATGATCCGATGTGTGGGTAGGAATGGAAAGAGACTTGCGATAGACGCACTGTATCTCGAATGAGAATGAATCCTATGCCAGGATTCTGGGGCCAGGTGATCTGAAGTACCCATCAGGCTCGTGCCTTTTTCTATCTTTCGCTGAGAACTGGACGTCAGTCGCACAGCTTGTTTCTCAGCAATCATCTATATGCCTCATCCACGGATCTTCTATAGTATGCTCGTCCTGCTTCTTGGGCTGTCGTACCAGTCGGCTTGGGGGATAGAAGAAGGACGCTTCATCAATGTGGGTAAGGACGGGCTCTATCTCCACCTGCCTACCACGATCTCAGCAGAGGAGGCCTTGAGTCTCCTGGATGAATTCCAGCCTTCAGAGCGGGAGGTCTATACGCTCGGAGTATCTAAAGAGGCACTTTGGGTCTATCTGGATCTGAGTCAACGGGAAAGAGGATGTTACTACCTGAGCCAGTTGGAACCGCGCATGACGTCCTATAAGGTATTCGAGGTAGAAGGAGGTACACCGCATGAGGTGCTACATACGGGTATGTCCTTGCCCTTCAGGAGCAGGCATATGAACATTTCTCCTATGGTCTATAAGCTGCCTACAAACAGTGAGGGGATATACCTGCTTCGCTTCGAATCGAAGAACAATCGGACCATACCCATCTACTTGGCCGATAATGTGGGCTTGACCGATTATGTGGACAAACAATCGTTCATCAATGGCCTGTATTTCGGTCTCTTGATCATCATGATCCTCTACAATAGCTTCATCTACATCTCGGTCAGGGACATCAATTATCTCATATATATCATCTTCTTGATGAGTATGATCCTGCTCATGGGGTATATGACCGGAGTGCTTCAGCAATACATTTTTGCAGACTGCATCTACTTGAAGACCTATGGATCGGCCATCTATCCACAATTGTCTGGAATCATCGTAGCGCTGTTCATCATGCGCTTATTGAAGACACGCACTGATGCACCGGTCATACACCGGCTCTTGATCATGACGGCAGGTTTCTATGCCCTTTCTTTCTTATTGGGTCATTTCACAGAGAGCAAGATCGGCTACATCTTCACCCATGGGGCCAATGTATTCGGATCCATCGTGGTCTTTATCGCTGCCATCCGTACATTCTTCAGAGGAAGCATTACGGGTCGTTATGTATTGATGGGATGGCTTTTCTTGGCCGTGGGAGTCATTCTGTACACCCTTACTGAGAATGGCCTGATGGACTATCACTATATGGTGAGTCTGCATTATGTGCAGATGGGGTCGGCATTCGAGGTGCTCTTCTTCAGCTTTGCGCTTTCTGATAGGATCAATCGCTATAAGGAAGAACGGGTCAAGGCCGAGATGGAACGCCAGCAACTGCTCTTAGAGGCCAGTAGACGGGAGCGGGAGACCACACAGCGCCTCGCTGATATGGAATCAAAGGCTTTGCGCGCTCAGATGAATCCCCACTTCGTCTTCAATGCCCTAGAGGCTATTCGCTACTATATACAGCACAATGAACCTCAACAGGCGGAGACCTACCTGACCAAATTCGCCCGACTGATCCGCATGTATCTCGATACCAGCAAGGAGCGCTATTTGACCCTGCGCAAGGAGATAGAATTGCTCACCCTTTATACCGAGTTGGAGCACATGCGCTTCGAAGACAAATTCAAGGTGGAATGGAACATTGCTGAAGACCTGGATCTGGATGAGACACATATCCCATCTATGATCATACAGCCCTTGGTGGAGAATGCTATCAATCACGGACTGCTTGATCGGATGGATGACCAAGGTCTTTTGTATGTAGGATTCCGGGATATAGACGGGGATCTGGTTGTCGTGGTAGCGGATAATGGCGTAGGGCTGGGCGCAACAGAAGGTAAAAGGAATGATGAACACACCAGCTTGGGCAGGACCTTGATCAGAGATCGTATCCATACCCTGCAACAGACCGGATTGGGAGAGGTGACCAAAGACTATGCAGAATGGGAGCCTGAGAACCAGGAGTATCCCGGTACGAAAGTGACATTGGTATTCAAGGGATTCAGAGATGAGTGAGAGGACGTATACGGCAGTGGTCATTGATGATGAGGCCAAGCAGCGGGCAGTGATCCGCAAAATTTTGGAAGACCGACACCCGGAGATACGCATAGTGGGTGAAGCGGCAGATGCGCGTACAGGAAGGACCCTCATCCAGGAGTCTTCACCGGAGATCATCTTCTTGGACATCCGCATGCCCAGAGGCAGTGGACTGGATATGCTCAAGAAGTTGAATGATGTGCGTTCAGAGGTCATATTCATTACCGGTTATGACCAATTCGCCCTGCAGGCGCTCAAACTCTCGGCAGTGGACTATCTCCTCAAACCTTTGATGGAAGATGAACTGGCTGCTGCTATAACTAAGGCCACCGATCGTATTCACGGGAAAAGGAAGCAGCAGGACTATGATCTCTTGCAGCACAATCTGGACAATGCTGAGGATCAGCGCTCCATGATCCATCTTCCCGGAGTGGATGATCTGGATCTAGTGCAGGTGGGAGACATCATCCGATTCGAGGGTGAGCAACGGTATACCCGGGTATACTTGAAAGGTGGCCAGGATATCCTGAGTTCCTATAATATCGGAGTCTTCGAGGATCTGCTGCATGCCTATGACTTCATCAAGACCCATAAGTCCCATCTGATCAATGCCCAGCACGTTAAAGCCTTACTACAGGATGGCCTATTGCTCCTCAGTGATGACTCTCAGGTACCTGTGTCCCGCAGGCGCAGGGAAGAAGTCAAGTCCTGGCTCACCAGAAGCCACTCCACTGGATAACACTCTGACCGATAGTTGAAGTGCCATCACCGATAGTCTTAAAGGGTCCATTCGCGCGCATGACTGCCTTATTTTCACACTCCGTCTGAGGACCCAAGTCCATATCACATGTTTGGAAAAGGTTATTTGATAAGAGAACAGGACTGATTACACGGCCCAGGCAGCTATTCGATTTTGTTAGTGCTAATGTGGAGGTGGTCGAGAGATTCGACCCCTCCATTTTTTTTACATGATAGGGGAGAGCAATCGGGCGATCCGCTCGACCATTTCTTTGAATACACTTCTATCGCACCATCGATCACAGTCTATGAGCATGGAGTCCTCCAGGTCATTCTGGAAAGCCTTCCGTAGATCATCTGAGACATTCTCATCATAGACGATCGCATTGACCTCGAAATTGAGGTCGAAGCTGCGTATATCCAGATTTGCCGTACCTACGATAGAGAGTTGGCCATCCACCACCATGGTCTTGGCATGGATCATCCCTTTCGTATAGAGGTAGATTTTCACTCCGGCCTTGAGCAATTGCTTGAAGTAGGATCGGCCCACCAGGTCCACCATACGACTATCCGACTTTTCCGGTAGTAGGATCTTTACATCCACACCTCCTAGAGCGGCCATGATCAGGCCGTCCAGCATAGCTCGGGTGGGTACGAAATAAGGCGTAGTGATCAAGAGTTCCTCATCGGCCGATTCGATGGCCTTCATCAATGAATAGAGTATCGTAGGTCGTTCGGAATCGGGTCCGCTGGCCGCTATTTGCACCATCACATCCCTATCCGTCTTTGCACTACCTAGATCATCAGGGAAGAAATGCGACTCGAAAGGAAGGGCCTCTTCGGCAGAGAAATTCCAGTCGGAGAAGAATAGATATTGGAGATAGGCCACACCGGGTCCTTCTATGCGCAAGTGGGTATCCCGCCAGTATCCTTGCTCGAATCCACGGTCGTTCACATACTCCTCAGAGATATTGATTCCACCCGTATAGGCCACCTTGCCATCTATGATGGCGATCTTCCGGTGGTTGCGGTAATTGATCCGAGAGGCGAGTAGATAGAATTTGATACTGTAGAAAGGGAAGACATCCGCACCTGCTTGCTTCAGTTCCTTCTCCATACGGCCTTTTATTCCCCTACTTCCAAAATCATCATAGATCACACGCACAGTCACTCCTTCTTGTGCTTTCTGTATGAGGATATCCTTGAGCTCATTGCCTATCACATCATCCTTCCAGATGTAGTACTCCATGTGGATATGGTCTTTGGCCGCCTTCAAGTCATCGCGCAATCGCTGATACTTATCCTCCCCATTGATCAGGACATCCACCGTATTGCCATGGGTCAAGGGACTTAGCCGGTCATTGAGCAAGAGACGCGCCATCTTGCGAGTGTCATTGTTCTCCCCGAGATAGCGGTCTATCAGGCCTTCGGTGTGTGCATGAAGGTCTTCGCTCATCACCTCTTCCAGTTTCTGATTCCCGATCGACTTACGCTCGAACATCTTCCGGTTCCTGTAATTCACTCCGAAACTGAAATAGAAGATGATTCCGAGTACAGGTACCATGAGTACCAACATCAGATAGGCATAGACCTTGGCCGTCCGCTCGGTATCATAGATGATGCGATAGAAGGTGAATAGCAAGAGTAGGATATACGCGACTTCGACAATGATCATCTGATCCATGGGCATAAAATAAGGATTTGCACGAGGCATGTTGGTATCTCCATATCGAGGCCGGTCCGGTGTCGAAGAGGGGAGAATACCTTCACAGCATGCAAGCGCATGTGTGTACTTTCCTATGGATCTGCTCCTTGGCATTGATGGTCTCCTGCGGTGTGAAGGAGCGTCACCCCGATAAGCAGATATTCTACTACAATGAGTCGGCCGGCATCTCATCGCTCGACCCGGCCTTTGCCAATAATCTGGAGAATATCTGGTGGGTGTCCCAGCTCTATAACGGATTGGTGCAGATGGATACCGCATTGCACATCCAGCCCTCCATCGCCAAGTCCTGGGAGATTTCTGAGGACGGTCTGCGTTACACCTTCCATCTACGATCGGATGTATGCTTCCATCCGCACGAGCTTCTGAGTCCTCAACGTGTGGTCACGGCCCGTGATTTCGTCTATTCCTTTGAGCGTATCATGGACGGGTCCATTGCTTCTCCTGGGTTATGGATCTTCGATAAACTCGATCAGGAGAATCCCTATGAAGCGACAGATGACAGCACATTGGTCATTCATCTGGCACGTCCTTTCCCTCCCTTCCTCGGAATGCTGGCTATGCCGTATTGCTATGTGGTGCCTCATGAAGTGGTGACACATTATGGCGATGATTTCCGCTCCCATCCGGTAGGTACGGGTCCGTTCAGATTCAACTTCTGGATGGAGGATGTCAATTTGGCCCTACTCAAGCACGATGATTATTTCGAGCGAGATGATTCCGGAGAGCCCTTGCCTTACCTGGATGCGGTATCGGTCTCCTTCGTTCCCGATAAGAGCACACAGTTCTTGGACTTCTTGAAGGGCAAGTACGATATGATGAGTGGGGTCTATAAGGAGTACCGCAATGAGCTCCTGACCGATGAAGGAGAACTGGCCGAGGCCTATCGCGACCGGATCTATATCCAGCGCCAGCCTTTCTTGAAGACCGATTATCTCGGTATCCTTATGGAAGATGCTCCTATCGGACTACAGGACAAGCGCGTTCGTCAGGCCATGGACCTCGCCCTGGACAAGGCACAGATGGTCCGCTATATCAAAAGCAATACGGCCATTCCCGCTACATTCGGTTTCGTGCCTCCTGCATGTTTCCTAGAGCCTGTGGACGATAGTTTGGCCCAGACACATGACCTAGAAAGTGCTAAAAAGCTATTGATCGAGGCCGGATACCCCGATGGGGAAGGCTTGGAAGAGATCACGCTCAGCACCACATCGGATTATGTGGAACTCTGTGAGTACATCCAACATCAACTGGGTAGAATCGGGCTGAAGGTCGAGGTGGATGTGCTACCTACCTCCATGCATCGCACGGCCGTATCGGCAGGTGAGATACCCTTCTTCCGTAAATCATGGATTGCCGATTATTCGGATCCAGAGAACTTCTTGGCCTTGTTCTACTCCGAGAATGCTGCCCCCAAAGGAGCCAACTACACCCGATTCAATGATGCGGGTTTTGACAGTCTGTTCGTGAGTAGTCTGAAAGAGATCGACCCTGTGATACGTGACAGTCTGTACCGGGAGATGAATCTGAAGATCCGCTCAGAGGTTCCGGTCATCCCTTTATTCTATGACATGGTCATGCGATTCGTTCGTAAGGATGTGACCGGTCTGCGGAGCAATGCCATGAATCACCTGGATCTCAGGTATGTGCGTAAGAAGAAGTGAGGCTTCTCTCGTCAGGAGAACGGGCAATACCCTAGCAATCCAATTCTGACTTCTAAATAAAGGATCGGCATTCCTTGGGTCAGGCCCCGTGCCCGACTACATTTGTGCAGATGGGTCAAAAGCGTACTGCTATACTATATTTTGCCTACAGACCCGATGTAGAAGCACTCCGCAAGCCGATTTTCAAGCAGCACGGTCATGAAGTGAATGTGCGTTTCTACAAGGAACTTCAAGAAGAACTCTTCGGTCAACTGACACCCCTTGGACTTCCCGTTGAACACATCGATGAGCGCCAGCAGCACGGTCATGGATTCGGGGAGCGTTTTTGCAATGCCATTGAAGATGTATGGGCCCGCGGTTATGACCAGGTCATCATCCTCGGAAACGATACTCCTGAACTGGACGCATCGGTCTATCAACAGGCCTATGAGTTGTTGCGGCAGGATAAGACCTGTTTGGTCAAGACCCATCGCAACGGTGTGGCCCTCATCGCCTTGCAGAAGGAGCGGTATTACCGTCATCTATGGATGGAGCTCCCGTGGCAATCCGAGCGCATCTTCGATGAACTTTTCGATTGCATGGCTTTCTGCAAGGTCCTGGGTCCCGATGCCATCGAGTTGAATAACCTGGCCGATGTATTTGCCTATCTCGAGATGCATCGAGGTAAGGACAGCATTGCTTTTCTCATAGAGAGCATTCTCAATCCACTGAGGAATTTTGTGAGCCTGCATCTCCGTGAGAAGGAGAGTGGCTTCATCAGCACCCGCAAACTCAGAGGTCCTCCGTTCACCTGCTGAGGAGAAGGTTCTCCACGTTCACCATCGATCATGTGAAAGTACAGATGGCCAATCCCCAAAGGACGTTGGCCGATCTGTAGAGCCCATATCCCATCGACCAGCTCGGTGCGGATGAGTTTCATACATACAACCTAAAAAATCATGTCAAAACCGTATTACGTGGACTCCGACCTCGGAAAATTCGGAGATATAGGAGAGTGGAATAAAGAACTGGCCGATAAGTTCTTCGACTACTATGGCGATGTATTCAAGACCGGTGCACTGACTGCCCGCGAGAAATCCCTGATCGCATTGGCTGTGTCTCATGCCATCCAGTGTCCCTATTGCATAGATGCCTATACTTCCGATGCACTGAAGCAAGGCGCAGATGAAGAGCAGATGATGGAGGCCATACATGTCACGGCCGCTATCCGCGGTGGTGCATCTCTGGTACATGGAGTACAGATGATGAACAAGGCAGGTGAACTGACCATGTGATGACCGTGCTCAAGAAAGCAAAGAAGACCTCGCTCAAGTACCGCGCCCATGAACTGGCCTCGGTAGATGTGCAGCATAAGATCCTCAGTGATCATGATGCAGTAGGGATATCCAGCTTCGCCTCACGTCTACATGACCTTGGGCATCCAGTTCTCCATGCTACAGGAGTGGAGATATTCCAGGTCAATGTCGGGAAGATGTGCAATCAGGTCTGCAAGCACTGCCATGTAGATGCTGGACCCGATCGAAAGGAGATCATGACACGCGAGACCATGCAGGCCTGTCTGGATGCGATACGAGATACCGATATCTCAACAGTAGACCTGACCGGTGGAGCACCTGAGATGAACCCCGATTTCCGCTGGTTCGTAGAGCAACTGCGTGCCATGGGAAAACACGTGATGGTACGTTGCAATCTGACCATCATCGTAGCGCATAAGAAATACCATGATCTACCCGAGTTCTTCAAGAGGCATCAGGTAGAGGTGGTTTCATCCTTACCTTATTTTGCTGCGCGCAGGACGGATGCACAGCGGGGAGAAGGCGTATTCGAGAAATCGATACGGGCCTTGAAGATGCTCAATGAAGTCGGATACGGTAAGCCCGGGAGTGGGTTCAAACTCAATCTGGTCTTCAATCCCAGCGGGGCCTTCCTACCGGGCGATCAGGCCGATCTGGAAGCTGAATTCAAGATCAAACTCATGGACGGCTGGGGTATCGAGTTCCATGAGCTCTATGCGATCACCAATCTGCCGGTCTCTCGATTCTTGGAATATCTGGTGGCCAGTGGGAACTACGAGCAATACATGCAGGAACTGGCCAATGCATTCAATCCTACAGCCGCACTCGGGGTGATGTGTCGAAATACGATCTCTGTAGGTTGGGATGGCTATCTCTATGATTGCGATTTCAATCAGATGCTCGAGATGAAGGTGGCGAGTAAAGGCCAGCACGTCAGCGAATTCGATATCGCAGCGCTCAATACTCGGCCGATCCTGGTCAATCAACATTGCTATGGCTGCACAGCCGGTGCCGGGAGTAGCTGCGGTGGAGCGACCGCTTGATGCCTGTACATTCGTAGGCGATGTCGGAACTCGTCAGTATCATCATTCCCTGTTATAATGCAGCCGATTTCCTGGAGAGATGCGTACGCAGCGCTGTAGAGCAGACCTATCCATCGACCGAGGTCATCTGCGTGGATGATGGGAGTACAGATGCTACCTGGCAAGTGCTTCAAGAACTAGCGGGCCGCTTTCCAGAGCTCAAACTGATCCATCAGGAGAACCAAGGAGCCCCGGCAGCTCGGAATGCCGGACTGGAAATGGCTCGAGGTGCCTACATCCAATTTCTGGACGCAGATGACCGATTGATGCCTGAGAAGATCGAACATCAGATGCAATGTCTACAGAAGAACGGTCCGGCAGATATGGTGGTCGGGAGTTATCGCAGAGTAGATGTAGAAGGAAAGGTGCTCAATGAAAAGGTGTATGCGCAACTCAAGTCCGAGCTGTGGATACACCTCATAGAGACCGACTTGGGCTGTACCTGCTCCAATCTATTCAAAAAAGAAAGCCTGCTGGAGATAGGTGGGTGGAATACGGCAATGGAAAGCTCTCAAGAGACCGAATTGATGCTGCGATTGCTCCAGAAGGACACGCATCCCATTAGCGATGAGGGTCGAGTCTTGACGGAAGTCTGGGTGCGTGATCAAGGGTCCATTTCGGCACAGGATACTGTGGGCAACTGGCAACGATACATCGAGCTTCGTGCACGGATGCGTGATGCGGTCGATGGTAATCCGGCTGTTCTATCGGCATTGGATCAACGCATATTCGATGCATGCAGATTGCTGTATCAAGAATATCCAGAACTCGGACTTCGATACCTGCAAGAATATCTAGCACCGGGATTCAAACCCGTTTCTTCCGAAGTCACTTCTCCGCTCTATGTCAAGCTATATCGCCTCTTCGGATTCAAGGGTGCTGAACGCATCAGGCGCCTGTTGGGAAGGTGAACTACCTTGCCTTGAGTCAATGAATTCAATTGCACACCTTTGCAGGCATGTGCGGGATCTCAGGAATCTGGTTGAAGAAAGGCCGTCTGGAGCCTGAGGTATTGCAGCGCTTCAACGATACGATGACCCACCGCGGTC
>JABDLZ010000112.1 GCA_013001705.1 Flavobacteriales bacterium | reverse complement strand
GAGTCCATCCTGTCCGTTTCCGAAATCGAATCCTTGCAAGGAATTGCGTTGGATACGGAGTGGAGACAGAGCAGGTACAGCAGGTCCGAAGAGGTCATCGTCCATATAGAGAGCGAGCTCGGGGTTGTAGAAATAATTGAAATGAGCCGGATCCTCAGAATAAGGAGTAAGTGCATTCCAGTAGTCCTTATCACACACAGGGATGACAGCTTCATTGGTCAATGGCATTCCGATACGTGAGATCTGCACCCATTGTCCTTGCGTATTCTCGATGCCTTTGGTCGCGATATTGTCTGGATTATGCGTCAGCACTCTGATCTTCCTACGGGAAGCAGAAGCCCATACTCCAATGACGAAGTCACTGTCCAGGATTCCGTCTGCTTGAGACACATCCAATCCGTCTTTCTGCAGATTGGAAATGGGAATCTTCAATGCGATGGTATTCACATTGTAGCAGGAGACACCATCACGTGGCGCTCCGTTCTGACGTGGAGCATCACCGAGATCGAAAATTCCTCCAAGGTCAACGAAGAATGGATCATCCACAGGTCCGCAGAAGACTTTCTCTCCGGTCCACGTGTCGCGAATAGCCAGATTCACCAACTCTTCATAGGTATTGCCGGCCAGACCTACAGGTCCTCCGATACTTCTAGGGCCTATATTATAAGGAGGCACCTGTCCGTACTGCAAGATCTTCTGGAAAGTCTCACCTCCATCCGTACTCTTACGGATGTTATAGGTAGTAGAGAGATTTTCCTGACCTAATCGGATATTGAAGAAGGTGCTAGGGTCTTCGATGTCCCTCTTAAAAGTGAATCGATAGATGATATCATCACCGGGAGTACTGACGTCATTGTCAATATGGATCTCATAGCGCACATCCTCTCCGAACTGATAATAATTCGGACCACCGTTAGGCAGCTGGAAAGGAATGTAATTAGCAATGATGGTGATATAGTCCGGATCATCCGGGCTTCTGAAAGCATATAGATCCGTGTTGTCTGCTAAGGGATCATTAGCTATGAACGGAGCTTCTCTATGACTGGAAGCATCTGCATCAAAAGGGATGATGAAGGTAGCTGCAATCAAGAAAAGACCGAACATTCTTAATATGTAAAGTGATTTGTTCATGGTCTATGTTTATTGATTTTTGAACGATTGTCGCTTGTAGCTACGGGAGGAATAACAGATCGGATTGCCCCAGCTCTGATTTTCTTAGAATAGGTGCCGATCACCGATCGTATATCACGATCTAGAAGCAGGAAAAACTGATTGATGAATAGTGTATCTACACCGTGGATAAATGCTTGGTAGAATTCTGGATCCATGTGTACCTTACCGCATTCAGAACCAATCTTAGTGTACCTTTGACACCATGAAAAAGACCCTAGGTCAAGTCCGTACCGTCATACGCAATGTATACCCTCAAGTAGCAGGAGGGAAGTACGCCATCAAGCGTGTGGTGGATGAGACCGTACAGGTATGGGCCGATGTCTTTGCCGATGGTCACGATGTGGTCAGAGCAGCCTTGGAGTATCGCCATGAATCCGACACTAAATGGAGTGAATCACCGGCCGAATCCATAGGCATGGATCGATGGACGGCCCAGTTCCAAGTGACCCGTCAAGGTCGTTATGAGTATCGATTCATCGGCTGGACGGACTCTGCCTTGTACTGGCTCGATGGCTTGATCAAGAAGGCCGATGCCGGAGTGGATATCGAGTTGGAGATCGAGGAAGGTCGTCCCATCATCACACACCTCATCCGTCAGGCGAGCAAAGAAGACAAGCCCTTTCTCAATGAGGCCAAAGAAGCTTTCTCCGCCAAGGGCTCACGCGAAGATGCCTTGACCATTGCCAGTAGCCCGCGCTTCTCTGCCTTGTTGCATGCCCATCCCAAACGACCTTTTATCGCTCGCAGCGAAACCTTTCCTGTCTATGTAGACCGTGAGAAAGCGCGATTCAGTACTTGGTATGAATTCTTTCCGCGAAGCGCAGGCGATAAGGAAGGAGTACATGGCACCTTGAAAGATGTCATCAAACGTCTTCCACGTGTTGCAGAACTCGGATTCGACACGCTGTACCTCCCACCCATACATCCCATAGGTGAGATCGATCGTAAGGGAAAGAACAACACCACAGTTGCAGCAGATGATGATGTAGGTTCCTGCTGGGGCATCGGATCCAAGCATGGAGGACATACTGAAGTACATCCCGACCTAGGAGCGATCCAAGATTTCAAAAGACTGGTCAAGGAGGCGAATAAGCTAGGGATCGAGATAGCCATGGACTATGCCTTACAAGCAGCACCTGACCATCCGTGGGTGACAGAGCACAAGGACTGGTTCAAAGTACGACCGGATGGAAGTATCCAGTACGCTGAGAATCCGCCTAAGAAGTATCAGGACATCTTCCCGATCAACTTCGAGACCAAGGACTGGAAGGCCATGTGGGATGAGTTCCACGCCATTCTGGTCCATTGGATAGATCTAGGCGTTAGGATCTTCCGTGTCGATAATCCGCATACCAAACCCTTTGGTTTTTGGGAATGGATCATAGCGACCGTAAAGGAGGAATATCCGGATGTACTCTTTCTGTCAGAAGCATTCACACGTCCCGCAGTCATGCAGGAACTCGGTCAATTGGGCTTCACGCAGTCCTACACCTATTTTACGTGGAGAAACACCAAGCATGAACTTATCGAGTATATCCATGAGTTGACCTCGGGATTGACCAGCGAGACTTTCCGACCCAATTTCTGGCCCAATACTCCGGATATCAATCCATGGTCACTGCAGAATCCGGATGAACATCAATATCGCATCCGCTATTTCTTGGCCGCTACCTTGAGTTCCAACTGCGGAGTCTACGGCCCTGTCTATGAACTCATGGATCACCAAGCGGTATCCGGTAAGGAGGAGTATTGGAACTCGGAGAAATTCCAATTGAGGCATTGGGACTGGAAGGCCCGCAATGCGATCACCGAGACCTATACGAAGGTCAACCAGGCCCGTAAGGATCAGCCCGCACTCCAGCAGACCAATCACATCGAATTCGTTCACATGGCCAATGAGAATCTCATGGCCTATCTGAAGACAGGCTCAGACGGATCTCAGGTGCTCTGCGTGGTCAATTTGGATGGACATCATCCACAGTCTGCCCAGCTCGAATTGAATCCCGAAAGATTGGGCAAGTCCTATGATGAATCCATCCACCTCAAAGATTTGATGGATGGTAGTACGTATGAGTGGCGAGGGGATTCACACTATATCCAGCTGGACCGAGAACATCCTTTCCATCTATTCGCCCTATCTTGAAACAGATGAACTGGAAGAGACTGAGCAAGACCGATCCAGACCTGCTGCTTCTATTGGAAGGGCCGGTGAGGAAGTATGTGCTCAAATCCCGATGGTATGGTGGTAAGGCCAGCAATGACAAAGCCTTCTTTGCCGATCATCTACTTCCACTGGACGATGGAAGGTCGCGTTATTATCTCTTGATCCTCGAGATTCTGTACGAAGAGGGCTTCGTACACAACTATCTGCTACCACTGGCCAAAGTCTCTCCAGAGAAAGTGGAATCGAAAGATGGTGTCATCTGTCCTTTTCCGGAGTCAGATGATCTACTGATCGATGCGGTGCATGACCCCGGATTCAGACGAGCACTCTTCCGTAAGATGAAGAACGAGCGCAGAGTCAGCTTGGAAGGAAGCCAACTCGAGATGCAACGTGGGAGATCCCTCAGGAGTTTTGACATACCCGATCGAATGAAGAGCAGATTGCTTGGGGTTGAACAGAGTAATACGTCCATCATCTATGAAGATGCCTTCATCCTGAAACTGTATCGCAGACTCTTCAGGGACAGCAATCCGGATATCGAAATGGCCCAGTTCCTGAGCGAGCGAACTCGATTCAAGAACATACCTGCCTTTGCCGCTAGCATTACGTGGACCCGTCCCAATACCTATGAGATCTCGCTCGGAATGATGCAAGAACTCATTCCCAATGATGGCGATGCCTGGGCATGGATGCTGGAGCAATTAGACCATGCCATGGACCGGGTAGATATTGAGACGATGGAGATGTGGCAGAGGCGGCCATATTCGCTCGCAAGAATCTTAAAGAGGTCCCCGACTTGATCAGCTCATCATTCCAAGCAGGCTTCTTCAAGCACATCCAGCAGTTGGCCAAGCGCACGGCCCAGATGCATATCCACGTGTCCAGTGACCCTTGGGACCGTCATTTCTCCAAACAATCATACAATGGAGATTATTCCGTCTGGTTGAAGAACCGGATCATGTATCAATTCCAAGCGCGCTACGCTCTTCTGGATAAGAGTGTTTCTAAACTTACAGACCTGGCCAAGGAGTATGCGCATTTCTTCCAACAGCACAAGACCCTGATCCGAAATCTGATCTTCGCCTTTGACGAATCACGCCTCAGCAGCCAACGTATCCGGATTCATGGAGACTATCATCTGGGGCAGGTACTGGTCAATGAAAAAGACTTCTATATCCTGGACTTTGAAGGAGAACCAGAGAGCACCGTACACGACCGAAAGGTCAAGCAAAGTCCTCTGAAAGATGTCAGCGGTATGTTCAGGAGTTTCCATTATGCCATCTATTCCACCATTCTGAAGCGTGACCTTCAGGTCAAGAAACGCAGCGAATTATTCGAGGTGGGAGAGAAGTACTATGGATGGATATGTGCGGTATTCCTAGATACCTATCTGAAGACAATCTATAAAAGTGAATTGAATCTGGGCTACGAGCACGAGATAAACTATCTGCTCGAATACCATCTCCTGGAGAAGGCGATCTATGAACTGGGCTATGAGCTCAACGCAAGACCTTCATGGGCCATCATACCGCTGAGAGGCATCTACACGATCCTTCATCAGAATCACGCTAAAATGCTTCCTGAAAAGTGAATACCACCAGAAAGAATAGGATCATCCCTCATAGTCTGTTGACCGAGTTCGACATCGATCTGTACCGCGCGGGCACCCACTATAGGATCTATGAGAAGATGGGAAGCCACCTCACGGAGCATGAAGGAATTAAAGGCGTCTACTTCTCGGTCTATGCACCAGCAGCAGACAGGGTAGAGGTGATCGGGGATTTCAACTACTGGGATGGCTCACAGTGTTCCTTGCATGTACGCTGGGATGGATCGGGTATCTGGGAGGGATTCCTGCCCGAAGCTTCGCATGGTCAGCGCTACAAGTACCGCATACACTCTTCTCACGGCATATTCGAAAAGGCCGATCCATATGCGCGCTATGCAGAGCAACCACCAGCCACAGCATCGATCATCTGGGAAGAGGAATTCAAATGGTCAGATAAGACTTGGATGGGCAAGCGCAAAGACAAGAACGCCCTTGGAGCGCCATTCAGCGTATACGAGATCCATCCAGGCAGCTGGAGATACAATGTGGACGAGAACCGCCCTCTTACCTGGGCCGAAATGGCCGAACAACTGCCTAGCTATATAGATGAACTGGGATTCACACATGTGGAATTCATGCCGGTCATGCAGCATCCGTATGCTCCCAGCTGGGGCTATCAGGTAAGCGGATACTTCGCACCTGACTCGAGGCTAGGAAGTCCTGAGGACTTCAAAGGTCTGGTCGATGCTCTGCATAGAGCAGGTATCGGAGTCATCTTGGATTGGGTGCCATCGCATTTTCCAGAAGATGATTTCTCACTCGGTAGATTCGATGGAACCTGTGTCTATGAGCATCCGGATCATCGTAGAGGATACCATCCCGACTGGAAGAGCCTCATCTTCAATTACGGCAGGAGCGAGGTCAAGTCCTTCTTGATCTCCAATGCCCTCTATTGGCTCGAAGAATTCCATATCGATGGATTGCGGGTAGATGCCGTGGCGAGTATGCTCTATCTCGATTATTCCCGAGAAGACGGGGAGTGGGAACCCAATCAATACGGAGGCAATGAGAATCTCGAGGCCATTGCATTCTTGAAAGAACTGAACACGGCAGTATATCAGCACTATCCCGATGTGCAGACCATAGCGGAGGAATCCACCGCTTTCTCAGGCGTGACCCGCCCCGTGCATCTAGGCGGTCTGGGATTCGGTATGAAATGGATGATGGGATGGATGCACGATTCACTGCAGTACTTCTCACGTGAGCCTGTACATCGGAAATTCCATCACAACGAGATCACCTTCAGTCTGGCCTATGTATTCACAGAGAATTTCATGCTAGCCATCAGTCACGATGAAGTGGTCTATGGGAAGAAGAGCCTCTTGGACAAGATGCCTGGAGATGCCTGGCAGAAACGAGCCAATCTCCGTGCCTATCTGGCGCTGATGTTCGCTCATCCCGGGACCAAGTTACTCTTCATGGGATCCGAATTCGGTCAATGGAACGAATGGGACTTCAGTCGAAGCTTGGATTGGCATCTCACAGACTACGCAGATCACCAAGGCATCCAGAAGCTGATGAGTGAGTTGAACTCCTGCTATAAGAAATCCCCCTGCCTA
>JABDLZ010000111.1 GCA_013001705.1 Flavobacteriales bacterium | reverse complement strand
CTTCTTGGCCAATGTGGCGGGACAAGCATTACCGAGCACCTGGAGTTATTTCACCATCGAGCAATTCGGTTGGTCTGAAGCGGAGATCGGATATAGTCTGATGGCCGTAGGGATCATGGTCTCATTTGCTCAAGGATTCTTGGTCGGTAAACTCGTTCCCATCTACGGTCAACGAAAGGTGATCATCGGAGGATTCATCCTCTGGAGTATCGGAATGTTCCTCTTCTCCGTGGCCGGTGAACCTTGGATGCTCTATGCCTTCATCATCCCCTACTCTTTAGGTGGTGTAGCCGGACCTACGCTTCAATCCCTGGTCTCCAATCAGGTCCCGGATAATGAGCAGGGCAATTTACAAGGCGCCTTGACCGGCCTGGTGAGCATCACGGCCATCATCGGCCCGATTCTGGCCTCTACTGTATTCTCCTTCGCCATTTCTGATTCATCCCCATTCTATTTCCCGGGCGCTCCATATGCCGTGGGCGCAGTGATTCTCGCGAGTAGCACATTGATGGCCTATTTCTCTCTTAAAGGGAGAGAATTCAAATGACCGGATCAGTATTCGGGGTCATACATCATCTTCTCGATCCGCTCCTCCAGATTACGGGGTCTTCTCTTGGTAGTGAGTCCCATATCGTAGACTGTCTGTGCCACTCTACTGGCAATAACGTGACTCACCTCTCTGATGCGATTGAGCGGTGGGTAGAGGCTTCCTTGCTCCAAGTCGGTAGATTCTAATTGATCGGCCAGCGCACGGGCTGCTGCAATGAGCATCTCATCCTCTACACGCTGTGCTTTACTGGCGATGAGTCCCAGCCCTAGACCGGGGAAGATGTACGCATTGTTCCCTTGCCCCGGGCGATAGACCTTTCCCTTATGCTCCACAGGTCCGAATGGGCTACCGCTCACGAATATGGCTTGGCCATCACTCCATCGATAGGCCTGCTCAGCGGTACATTCAGCTCGTGAGGTAGGATTGCTCAAAGCAAATATCACCGGGCGCTCATTCACTTCGCACATCTTCTCTATCACTTCTTGAGTGAAGGTCCCTCCGGCCCCAGTGGCTCCTATCAGGATATCCGGCTGAATGGCTTCTATGGCCTGAATGAAATCCATCGATTCGCTATCCAGCACATAGGGTCTATTGTGATCCATGAGATCTTCCCTATCGCGTGTAAGAAGTCCGTCCTTATCGCAGAATGACAGACGTGAATAGGCATCCCTGACACTCAGTCCTTCTTTGATGAAAGCAGAATGCGTGAGATCAGCTATACCGGTAGCTGCTGAGCCTGCACCTAGGAATAGGATCTTGAAGTCTTTGAATGCTTTTCCCGTGATATGGGTGCTCCCATATATACCTGCAAGTGCGACAGCGGCAGTACCCTGTATATCGTCATTGAAACACAGGATCTGATGCTTGTACCTATTGAGCAGCGCATAGGCATAGGGGGTCAAGAAGTCCTCGAATTGAAGGAGCACTCCGGGAAAGCGCTTCTTCACGGCATGCACGAATTCATCCATCAGTTCCAGATAGGCCTCTCCCCGGAGCCTGGGATAGGGATATCCCAAATAGAGCATCTCATTGCGTATCGCTTCATTGTCTGTACCTATATCGAACATGACAGGCAATGTCTTATTGGGGTCGATACCTCCGAAGGCGGTATAGAGCGAGAGCTTCCCGATCGGGATGCCCATTCCATTGGCTCCCAAGTCCCCTAGACCCAGGATCCGCTCACCATCGGTAATGACGATGACATCGATATTCCTGTGATTCCAGTTCTCGAGCATCTCCGAGATACGCCCCTTATCTTCTGGCGTGATATAGAATCCTTTGGGTAGACTGAATATGTGGGAGAACCTTCTACAGGCCTCCCCCACTGTAGGTGTGTAGATGATCGGTAGGAGTTCTTCGATATTCTCCATGATCACTCGATAGAACAGTCTGTCGTTCCGGTGCATGAGGGCATTCAGCGCCATGTATCGGTCCAGATCATCGTCCAATCTTCTCAGATTGGTCAGTATGCGCTGCACCTGCATCTGCTGCGTACTTACAGCATAGGGCAGCAGACCTCTTAGACCCAGTTCATCCCGTTCTTCTCGAGTAAAAGCAGTCGATTTATTCTTCCGCTTATCCTTCATCAATTTGATTCCCATCTTGGCCATTATCCTAGCTTTATCGCACTGAATATCTATGAAACACTTTCACTCCCTACTGTATATCTACGGGTTGTCACTCTTGTTGCTGAGCGCTTGCAAAAGTGAAGCTAAGAAACAAGGATCATCCGATATGGACACATGCCTCAAGTCGGGCATGGTGGTGACTGCTCATCCACTGGCCACACAGGTCGGTCTGGAGGTACTGCAGAATGGAGGCAATGCCTTTGATGCGGCAGTCGCTGTGAAATTTGCACTGGCAGTCGTTTATCCACGTGCAGGGAATATTTCGGGAGGCGGATTCATGGTATTTGTGGATAGCGAGACGGGACCGGGAGCCTTGAACTTTCGTGAAAAAGCTCCTCTTCAAGCCGAAAGGGACATGTTTCTGGATGCAGATGGCGAAGTGATAGAGGATGCCTCGACACTCGGTCATCTCAGTATCGGTGTACCTGGAACGGTAGATGGAATGGTGACGCTCCATCGAGAGAAAGGGTCTTTGCCGTGGGAAGATCTCATGGCCCCGGCTATCCGTCTGGCCGATGAGGGTTTCTCACTTACAGAAATGGAAGCTGACAAGCTCAACGACCATCAAGTGATCTTCTCATTGGTCAATGAACAAGACATGCTCTGGCTGCATCGTGGCTCTCCTTGGCAAGGAGGAGATACCATAAAGAATCCCGAACTCAAACTCACTTTGGAGCGGATATCTCAGAACGGAAGAGATGGATTCTATAAAGGACGGACAGCAGAGATGCTTCTCGCAGAAATACGTTCTGGAGGTGGGATCATCACCCAAGAAGACTTGGATGCATTCTCCTCTACTTGGATGGAACCCCTGGTGGGAAGCTATCGCGGGCATACTGTTCTTTCTATGCCTCCACCTTCCAGTGGTGGCATCGCCCTTCTTCAATTGCTGAAAGGAATCGAATCCTACAATGTGGACAGTATGGGCCATAATACAGTCAGCACCCTTCATCTGATGACGGAACTGGAACGAAGAGTCTATGCAGACCGGGCAACGCATCTCGGTGATCCGGATTTCTGGGAAGTCCCAGACTATCTCCTCCTCGACCCTGCGTATATCCAACTGAGGAACTCTACTATCGATATGTCTCGAAAAACGAATTCACAAGACATTAAAGAAGGAGAAGTGGACCATATCGAAAGTGTGGAGACCACACATTTCTCCATCCTGGATCAAGAAGGAAATACGGTGGCACTGACCACCACCCTGAATGGCAACTATGGAAGCAAAGTCATGGTGGAAGGTGCTGGATTCTTCCTGAACAACCAGATGGATGATTTCTCCATCAAACCCGGTCATCCCAATATGTATGGACTGGTAGGCGCTGAAGCAAATTCCATAGAACCGGGTAAACGCATGCTGAGCAGCATGACTCCCACCATAGTGATGAAGGATGACGAGGTATTCCTGATCCTGGGCACCCCTGGTGGAGCGACCATCATCACTTCTGTATTCCAGAACATTCTCAATGTCATCGACCACGGCATGAGCTTGGAAGAATCGATCAAAAGCAAGCGCGTACACCATCAATGGCTGCCAGATAGGGTCATTTACGAATATGGAGGCTTGGACTATGAGGTCATAGAAGGACTACAGAAACTGGGACATAGATTGGAGACGCGACCTTCGATAGGACGGGTCGATGCCATTCTGGTGGATGAAGAATGTCTGATAGGTGTGGGTGACCCACGTGGAGATGATACAGCGGCTGGTTTCTGACTATTTGATCAATTTTAGTACCTTGGTGTCCACCTGACAATTATGCCAACAGACAAAAAAGCGCTCGACCTACTGATGAATGCGGTCGAGAAGAAGAAGCCATGTCAACCCATTCGCCATATCATTGGTGAAGACAACATCCAAGGGGCCTATGATATCCAATCCGCGCTGAATGATCAGCGGGTCAAGGATGGAGCGTCTGTTATCGGTGCCAAGATCGGTCTGACTTCCAAGGTGGTCCAAGACCAGATGGGTGTGAGTCAACCGGATTACGGTATCCTATTCGATGACATGAGAATAGAGAATGGCGGCACCGTGGCCTGGAAAGACCTCATGCAACCCAAGGCGGAGGCTGAAGTGGCTTTTGTACTGAAAGAAGACCTTGCAGATCACCCCATCACCCGATTCAAATTGATCAGCTCCATCAAAGCCGCCTTCATCAGTATCGAAGTGGTGGGTAGCCGTATCAAGGATTGGGATATAGGTATCACCGATAGCATTGCAGATAACGCCTCTTCTTCTCATTTCGTCCTCGGAGATCGCGCAACTCGATTGACCGAAGTGGATTTACAGCGTGCACGTATGGAATTGAGGCAGAATGGAGAAGTCGTCTCCACCGGAAAGGCTGGAAATTCCATGGACTCCCCCATCAATGCCTTGCTCTGGCTGGCCAATAAGATGAGTGAACTCGGAAAGCCCTTGCGTGCCGGGAATATCATCCTTACGGGTGCGATAGGGCCTACAGTCGACCTCAAGCCCGGTGACACCTTGGAAGCGACCATAGATGGTCTAGGATCCTGCTCATTCAAAGTGGGCAAGAAGTAGAACGGGTATTCCTCTCTTGATTATCGGCAGCCGGTCAGTTCTGAGAAATGACCTTGAATAATCTTCCAGCGGCCATTTGATCGCTCAACTCCATTCCATTCAAGACAGCGAACTCTTCCAGACGAGAATCTGGAATACCCTTTGACCTAAGCGCTTGCTCAAGGGTCATTGTGCTGCTCACCGAGACGATATCGATACGCTCAGGAAGTCTATTCAACTTGCTTTGATCGGTCAATCTCTTGAATCCTCCCATGGTGGTATTGAACTGAGACTGATAGCTATTGAAATCACCCGGTGCAGAAGCCCCTACGATCTGATAGATACGTCCATCGTACTTGATCAGCATGATCTTGGCCTTCACGGTAGGTGTTCCTGCAGGGGTATCTGCCGTAGCTTGCTGTGTCACTTGCTGTCCGATCACCTCTATGGCAGTAAATCCATTGACCGTACCGTTCTCATTGGATATGACCTGGAGCTGATACTGTTCGATCAACTGCCCAGCAGCCTGTTGTAGGTCGGTTCCTTGAGCTAAAGCCAAGAACATCAGAGATTTCCCATCAGCAGGTGCCATTTGGAACTGTTGTGGACTGTTCTGGTACTGCCATCCGTTGGGTACTGGAAATTCGAACTCAAGGTCTGGATGATAGAAGACCCAATTCTCTACAAATCCCTGACGAGGATCTTCTCCATAGACCAATCCATCGATCATCTGCAGATAGCTGTTACGACCTACCTCGAAGTCCGACTCGGCTACATTAGCCTGCCATTCTTCCGTCAATTCATGCACATTCTCCTTTCTATTCAAAGGGTTGGGATGCGTACTCAAGAATGTGGGAATCTCACCGGCTCCTGAATCCTCGGATTTACGGGCCAGAGTGTTGAAGAACTGTGCCATCTCGTGCGAGTCATATCCTATCTTGGTAGAGTATTCCACACCCAATTCATCCGACTGGGATTCAGCATCCCTGCCGAATTTCAGCAAGAGTAACTGCACACCGGCACTAGCAGGTTCTGCGAATTGGGCCAATTCAGGTGCAGCGATCATACCAGCGATCAATCCGAGTTGGGCAAATGTGGCATTGCGCTGCTGGACCACCGAGTGACGTGCCGTGATGTGCCCGATCTCATGGCCCAGGACTCCTGCAAATTCCGCTTCGTTATTGAAATGGGCCATGATACCTCGGGTGAAGTAGACAAAGCCACCGGGTACAGCAAAGGCATTGACCACAGGAGAATCCATGATCTTGAACTCATATTCCAATTGGGGTCTATGGGATATGGCGGCCATTTCCTTTCCTTTTGCATTGATATATGCTTGCAGGTCCTCATCCACATAGAGACCGAATTGTGCTACGATCTGAGGGTCATAGGCTTTCCCCATGGCGATCTCGCGCTCTTCTGACATCACTCCGAATTGTCCTTTACCGGTCACAGGGTTCTTGACACAGGCGCTGAATAGCACGATGAAGAGGCTGATTGAAAATATTCTGTAAAGTCGTTTCATGGTCGTAGAATAAAGGCGTTAAATGTATTGAGATTCTCAGGATGACCCATTTCTTCTGTCACCATCTGGATCTCATTGGCTATGTTTAGCAGACAAAATCTGTTCCTATGTTGAGACTTCTCACCTTATGTCTCGTCACATTTCTTGTTCTAAGCACACAAGCAGCCCATATCCTCGGTGGTGATCTCACCGTGCAACATGTGGATTCCAACATATTCTACGTAAAACTCACACTCTTCAGAGACTGTGATGCAGGACCCAGTGCTGCCGATCTGGATGACATGGTGACCCTCAATGTATATGAGCAGGGTACCAATACCAACACAGGTCTCACGTTGACCATGTTCCTCAATGAGCCCACAGATTTCCCCACTTTGGGAGATGAGTGTTTCACCCCCGATATATGCTTG
The DNA here is from genome assembly GCA_013001705.1 of Flavobacteriales bacterium. Lineage (NCBI taxonomy): Bacteria > Pseudomonadati > Bacteroidota > Flavobacteriia > Flavobacteriales > Flavobacteriales bacterium. The sequence goes on along the minus strand of JABDLZ010000111.1, from coordinate 1,354 downwards.
GAGATAGGCACCTATGAAGAAGAGATCGAACTCCCTGACAATGCCAATGGCTACTACTTGGTGTGGGAACGCTGTTGCCGATCGGATATCATCTCCAACATAGAATTGCCGGGTGACCGCGGTATCGTATTCTTCGCTACCGTACCCGACCCGGCTCTGGAGAACTCCAGCCCGATCTTCCAGCCCTACCCTGCCGATGGTTACTTCTGTGTGAGCAGTACCAATCAATTTGCCTTTGAGGCTACAGATGCCGATGGAGACTCATTGGTCTATTCTCTGGACAACCCTATCTACGGCAACCTAGCTGTACTGGCCAATCCCAATCCGAACGGTGGAGGCCCTATGCCCTACAACGATTTCCCTTGGGTGCCTCCCTACAGTCTGGCCGATCCTATTGGCGGCACACCTCCTATGAGCATCGACCCGATGACCGGTGAGATCACTGCCTCACCCGATGATATAGGGGTGTTTGCCTTTGCCGTACTGGTAGAAGAGTATCGCGATGGAGTCAAGATAGGTGAAGTGCGCAGAGAGATCGCTTTGCCCAGTACGACCTGTGAACTAGATGTGCCTCCCACCTATGTCGGATTCATGAACTTCGATACCGTCTATTTCAATGCCTTCCAAGAGAATAACCTCGATATCATCATCACAGACAATCCTTTGGATTCTGTCTGGCAGTTGATAGAGGGCGAGATATTCGATGGGACCTATGAAATCCTGGCCACTTTCGATACAGTGGCTATCGGTCCGGGCATATTCTCAGGAATACTCGGATGGGACAGCTTGGGCTGCGATATGATCAGCGACACGCCCTATACCGCCTTATTCCTCTCCCAGTCACAGAATGCCTGTACCGATAGTATCTCGACCGATACACTCAATCTGGCCATCTATGTACAACTACCCGATGATGTGCCCACTCAACTCATCTCCCCGGCACAGGTACAATACACCTACGTGGTGATCGCTGATACCATACAATGTCTGGATATCACGGCTGTTGACGAGAACTATCAGGACACCCTCAGTATCTATGCCGACTTTGGCTCGGAGATATTCCAGATGAATGCGGAGGCCACTTTCTCAGATACTTCCGGCACACAACAGATCAGCTCTCCCTTATGCTGGGTGCCGGATTGCGAGCATGTGAGAGAAGAACCCTATTTGCTGGATCTGACATTGACCACCACCAAATGCTTCGAGACCGACACTCTTCATATTCCCCTGGAATTTTATGCGACCACAGCTTCAGATGGCACTTTGCAATTGGTCCCCAACGTATTCTCCCCCACCGAGGATGGAATGAATGATAAATGGATGATCGAACACAACCCGGATAAATGTGTGACTG
>JABDLZ010000110.1 GCA_013001705.1 Flavobacteriales bacterium | reverse complement strand
GGTCAGCATAGGCTTCAGGGCTCGGAGCACCAGCTACGGCCTGTTGACCTTCCGGAGTTACAAGGAATCCATCATCATCCGGGTCACCGGTGAATGGATATACCCTTACCACATTTTGTGTATTCAGTAGGTTGTTGATCAGCAGGTAGATGTTGAGGTTGGCTGTCTTGGCCTTCTCTCCTTCATCGTTCTTGCCGAATTTCAGTGTGATGTTCTTATCGAACTGAGCATTCAGAGTGAAGATGCTCGGGAGACGTGCTCCATTCAACGTACCGGCAAGTCCACCAGAAGTTCTTCCATCCAGAACGCTTACAGCACGTTTGGTATTACTGTATGGTGTACCTGAACCGAGGTTGGCGATCAGATTCATTCCGGTATTGGCAAAGAACTGCTTCCCGAACCAGACCGGACCATTGTAGTCCTTTCCTTCTCCATATCGATAGTCGAATGTCACATTGATCGCGTGACGCTGATCATAGGCCAATGGAGCGATATTCTGCAAATTCGGTTGACCGGAGGCTGCTAGGTTCAATCCACTTGTAGAATTGGAACCCGTACCACCTGCGAACTGCAAGGTGTAGTTGGCATTGATACGCGTGTTACCCGTTCTTCTAAGGTCATAGGTAAGGGTCAGACCCTTGACTGTACCGAAATCGATATTTCTATAAGTGATATAGTCTTCAGGGAAAGCTCCTGGAAGCTCGCGCACCTGGATCATGTCACGCATGTCTCTATAGAATGCTGAGATCTTCAAGGCAGAGCTTCTACTCAAGACCTGCTGGAACCCTAGCTCATAGTCGATCGTGGTCGTAGGTCTGAGCGCAGGGTTGTTGATCACATTATTCTGTGTCTGAATGAACTCGTAGTTCTGAAGCTGGATGCGTATCCCTCTTTCTGGACGCTGCGTCAAGATGTCATAGTGAGCAAAGAATACGGCCTCATCAGAGATAGGGAATGAGAATGCCACACGAGGCATCACATTGACCTGAGGTTCGTAGTCCTTGAAAGCTCCCGCTGTCAATTCATTTTCCGTAGTGGTGAGATATGGGTAGGATGATACACCGATCTGCAATTGTTCTGGATCAACGATGGATGTACCATCAGAGTTGAACCAATCATCCCCTGTACGATATCCTCTTACCTGTGTGGGAGAGATGGGGTCATCTACATATACCACGTAGTCATCACCGATACTCGCGGGATGCTCATCGAACTGCGGGTTATTTCCTACCGTGTAGAAGTCCCTTACGATGTATTCATCTTTGAGTACTTTCTGGTTGGCATCGAATCTATCTACACGCACTCCGACATTGAATATGATATCATCGAATGCGAACTTGTCCATGATATATCCTGCGATATACACCGGACGGAAGGCATCGACCGCATAGGTCCTGAAACCGTTCTCATCTACTGCAGTGAAATAGTCTTCCAGACTCGGGTCTGAAGTCAATATGTCTCCTGTGTGGTCATATCCCCAGTAACTGACCAGGTTGGCACCATCTCTAAGCAGGTCACCAGCTGAGAACATATCCAGATTGAGAAGAGCTGGATCCAGTGATTCTACATCGATGAAGTTATTATCGATCCAATCGAGATACGATGCTAGGGTTGCTGGATCATTCTGGTCACCCATAGGAAAATCATCTCCCTCTGGGTCTAGCCCTAGGGCAATCCTCAAGGCTCGGTCGAATGCCGTTTGCTGACCCACATCGACCTGAGGTTGGAATACATTCACGAAATCTCCGACCTCCGCATAGTATCCGGAATACAGAACTGTAGTATCGATGGGCGAGATATGGTCATTGGTCAATTGTCTTGCTCTTTCCCAAAGACCTACAGGAGCCATGTCGAATCCACGGTCTACACGCTGTTCATACTCGATTCCCAGTGTGATGGCGTGGTCTCCGATATCTGCTGTACCTGAAGTGGTCAAACGGAATTGGGAGTTGTTCCTATCCCGGTAGAAGTTTGCTGGAGTACCTACGTTGGCAAAGAATCCATAGGGTCGATTGAGGATATTACCGTTACCTACACCTATTATATTGATGTTATCTGCATCCAAGGTATCACCGGATATCTCTGTGGTGGCGAATGCCCCGACATTCACGCCTGCAAGTATCGGATTAGCCGTTCCAGGTGTATAGCCTGTGTAATACGTAGCGATTCCATTCTGCTCGATCTCACCGGTCTCTTGATTCTGCGCAAAGGTCAGACCACGCTCCACATCAAAGGTCCCTACATGACCATAGTTGAAGAAGTTGTCTTCGTGGTTCCTATCCTTGGTAGTGATCAAAACTTTAGAGTAATCCAGAGCGATGGTGTAGTACGCATTCTTCACTTTAGACTCCTCAGAGGAGTTGAATCGCTGCGTGTATCGTGCAAAACCTCTCCAGGTCAATTGCTCGGTAGTTGCATTGTTCTTCCAGTTGAGCACACTATTCAATCGGCTCTGAGCACCAATGTTCGCGATGGAATTGGTGGCTGTATAACCGTAATTCCTGAAATCATTCCTATCCCTAAAGTCAGCTGATCCACCTATAGTGAATACCGAATTCTTGTTGATGTTCAGGTCGAACTTGGCCTGAAGTGATGCTGCGAACTCATCTGCGTTCTTGGCCGCAGTGACATTTTCGAAATCATCCAAGGTCAGGTAGTCTGCTGCAAGCTGCTGAGAGAATGAACCGTCCGAGTTCTGAGTGAAGAATACCGGATTGTTCTCCAATTCGGTCTGTGCTTCTTCGGTCAGGTACCAATGTCCGATAGCTGAAGGTCTTCTATCCTCGAATTTCCTAACGTTGGTAGAAAGGAAGAATCCAAGTAAAGGATCGGTCTTCTCACCATTCTCGTCTTTTTTGAAGAGAATAGGTCCTGAGAGATAGGCCTCTAATTGGGTCTGTCCAAATCCGTCCAGACCTACGATCTCATCTCCTGAGCGGAATCCGCTACTGAGGATATCTACTCCTCCGAAGAATTCGGACGAAGCTCCTCTGGTGGTGATGCTGATGATACCTCCGGTGGCATCTCCATAGTTAGCAGGTACTCCACCTGTTATCACAGATACTTCTTCGATGGCCGACTTAGGAAGGTTGGTCGCACCCCTTACTTTGATACCATCTATATAATAATAGGTGTTGTCCGATCGCGCTCCACGCAGGGAGATGTTCCCTTCATTGTTCCCGGTCTGTCCGGCACCGGATACCCCTCCGATGGTACTTGCTACCGCTGTTGCTGTACGAGCTGACATCTTATCGATATCTGCCCTACTGACGGTTCCACCTGAGGCACCACCATCTTTATCGATCAGTGGTTCTACATATTCAACTACGATGACTTCATCTAGATTCACACCTGCAGAGAGGGCGAAATCCTGGAAGGTGATCTTGTCTCCTTTGATGATCACTCCAGAAATGACTCTAGGATTATATCCTACGAATACACATTTCACGTTGTAGGAGCCAGGAGGAATAGGTTTGATGGTGAAGTTCCCATCGAAATCAGTGGCTCCACCACCGACTTGGGTCTCACCAGCGAGTACAACGACATTGGCAAATGGGAGAGGCTCTCCATTGCTAGCGTCTGTCACCTTACCTTTCAACGTGCCGGCACCGGTCTGAGCCATGAGGCTGGACGTGAACAGGATACCTACAAAAAACAATACGAATCGTAGCCTTGAAATCATGGGATAGCGGTTCTGTTTTGGTTTATCTGCTTTTCACAAAGGCCGTAAAGATATATGTTTTGCGATTCTGTCTGCAATCTATACTGAGTGTTAAGCGATGGATTATCTCAATTCATAGTAGGTATACTAGAATTCATATCGATCGCATGTCCAAATGTAGGTGTAGGACCACGGGATAACGAATGTTACCGGACCATTAAAAGCTGTTGAATCTCAATCCTGAATACTCGATCAGCCATCTTTCGATTTGACCTTCTTGTACTTCTTCTTATTGAAGAGTCGCTGGAGGAATGGATCCTTCTGACCACGACCGTATCGATCCGATCGCTTCTTGTTCCTCTTCATCCTCTTTGCAGTCTTTTTGCCTTGAAGCTTGCGATGCTCTTTTTTCATCTTGGCAATGTCCTTGTCCAACTGCTTGGCCTCTTGCTCTTCCTTCTTCAGAGCCTCTTTCTGTGGATCCTTGGGCGCCTTGTATTTCTTCTTCTGTGCTGGCGCATCGATAGAAATAAGGGAACTCAAGGCAATGATCGCGATGATAATACGTCTGAACATGGTGTCAAAATAACGGCACAAGCCCATAGTTTTGCATGGTGAGGTATTTCCTTTTCTTCATTCTGACCCTGATATCCTTCGCTGCATGCAAGGACGATGATGACCAAAGGGTGCCCAATGTACCGGTCGATATCACCTTATCATTGAATCTTCCTCAATGGCAACCTCTCAACACCCCAGGAGGGTGGGTGTATGTTACTGGGGGATCGCGAGGTATCATCGTCTATAGGGCCGGTACCGAAGAATTCACGGCCATGGACAGACATTGCCCCTATGAACCCATCAATGGGGATCGAGTGCATGTATTGGAGGATAATATCATTGCGGCCGATACCAATGTCTGTGGCAGCCGATTCGTCATCACGGATGGTTCGGTCACTCAAGGTCCTGCTTCCTTCCCACTGACCACCTACCGCACCTCTTATAATGGTGCGATAAACGAACTGAGGGTCTTCAATTGATGAAGACCCCCATTCGAATGATTCTCGGTGTTTCCTGAAAGAATCAGTACCTGTAATGTTCAGGCTTGAATGGCCCTTCTTGAGGAACTCCGATATAGTTTGCTTGATCGCTGGTCAACTCTTCGAGTACCACTCCGATCTTTTCGAGGTGCAATCTGGCCACCTTCTCATCCAAATGCTTGGGCAGCATGTAGACCTTGTTATCATAGGCATCCGTATTGGTCCACAGTTCGATCTGTGCCAAGGTCTGATTGGTGAAGGAGTTACTCATCACGAATGACGGGTGACCCGTAGCACAACCCAGGTTGACCAGACGGCCTTCGGCCAGTAGGATGATGTCCTTGCCATCTATAGTGTACTTATCTACCTGAGGCTTGATCTCCACTTTATGGTCACCGTAGTTATCATTGAGCCAAGCCACATCGATCTCATTATCGAAGTGTCCGATGTTAGCTACGATGGTCTTGTCCTTCATGGACTTGAAATGCTCTCCGGTGAGGATATCCTTGTTGCCGGTGGCAGTCACTACGATATCAGCTTCTTTGACGGCATCCACCATCTTCTTGACTGCAAAACCGTCCATGGCCGCCTGTAGCGCACAGATCGGGTCGATCTCTGTCACGATGACACGAGCACCAGCCCCGCGAAGTGAAGCTGCACTTCCTTTACCTACATCACCATAACCGGCAACTACAGCGACTTTACCTGCTATCATCACATCGGTTGCTCTGCGTATGGCATCCACACAGGATTCTTTACAGCCATACTTATTGTCGAACTTGGACTTGGTGACCGAGTCATTGACATTGATGGCAGGCATTGGCAGGGTTCCATTCTTTTCGCGCTCGACCAGACGGTGAACTCCAGTAGTGGTCTCTTCGCTCAATCCTTTGATATCCGGAACCAACTCTGGGAATCGGTCGAGGACCATATTGGTGAGGTCACCACCGTCATCCAAGATCATATTGAGGTGTTTACCTCCTTCGAAAGCATTCAAGGTCTGTTCGATGCACCAATCGAATTCCTCTTCATTCATTCCTTTCCAAGCAAATACTGGAATACCGGCCGCGGCAATGGCTGCAGCCGCATGGTCCTGTGTAGAGAAGATGTTGCAAGAACTCCAAGTCACTTCAGCTCCTAGCTCGATCAAGGTCTCAATGAGGACGGCCGTCTGGATGGTCATATGGAGACATCCAGCGATGCGTGCTCCTTTCAGTGGTTTGCTCTCACCGTATTCTTCGCGAAGCGCCATGAGACCCGGCATTTCAGCCTCGGCCAATTCGATTTCTCTTCTTCCCCATTCTGCCAGCGTAATATCTTTTACTTTGTACTGCATTTGGGAGGTTTCTACCTGATTATTCATTACCTACGATTATTTTGCCGCAAAAATACGCTTTAGCTTGAAGCGAAGGCCTTTTAAGAGCAAACCGAAACACTGAAACTATGCCGATAACGGACAAGATCATCATGCCGGACACAAGTGCTGTTTATATATGGCACATCGATGAGACCGAGGCCCAACTGAAAGAAATGTACCTACATGCTCAAGGTGAGACCCACTTGGCCGATGTAGAGGCGATCAAAGTCCCGCGCAAGCGCAAGCAATGGTATGCCTCAAGGCTTCTCTCCAGTGATGTCATCGATACCTTTCAGGGAATCTACTATGACCAATTCGGTGCGCCACACCTCGTAGAGGACGATCGATGTGTCTCCTACAGCCATTCCTATGATAAGGTGGCCATGATCATACATGATGATTGTGAAGTGGGGATAGACATACAGAAGCGGGACGAGAAACTGAAGCGGATCTCCAGCAAGTTCCTCAATGAAGAAGAGGAAGGAAGATACTCTGCCTGCGGAAAGGATCTCGATTATCTACAGGTACTCTGGTCGGTCAAGGAGTCTGTATTCAAAGTACACAAGCACCATCTTCCTTTCAAGGAGATACGCACCCAGGATGAAGTTCCAGATGATCAAGGAGTAATGTCTGTCCTGGCCAATCGTTTTGATGGTCCACATGCACATGAGGTCCATTACCACAAGCTCAACGGATATTTCATAGCACACTGTTGCTATAGCGATTAAGAGATGGCAAGAAGAAGCGGTCCACTTCAAGATCTTCTGGCAAGTGCAAGGAATGAAGGCAAGAAACTTCTGGCCGTGCTTCTGGACCCGGATAAGTTCGATGATGCACAGGCTGATCGGATCAGCTACATGGATGAGAATGGTGCTGATCTGTTCCTGATAGGTGGATCCTTGCTCATTACAGACCGCCTGAGGGCGACTATCGAGGCCGTCAGGTCCAGGAGTGATCGACCGATCTATCTTTTTCCTTCTGGCCCATCCCAGATCGATGCCCGGGCTGATGGTATACTATTCTTATCGCTCCTATCCGGTCGCAATGCGGAATTGCTTATCGGAAAACAGGTAGAAGCAGCTCCTCTGCTCAAGCAGACCGACCTGCATGTGATGAGCACAGGATATATGCTGGTGCAATGTGGCAATCTCACCACTGCTCACTACATGAGTCAGAGCAGCCCGATACCACATGACAAGGACGAAATAGCCGTGGCCACGGCCATGGCCGGAATGTATCTGAATATGTCGTGCATTTATATGGACGGTGGAAGTGGAGCTGCCATGCCCATCACACCCCGGATGATCGAGTCGGTGCGAAAGGCGATCGATATACCTCTCATCATCGGAGGTGGGATACGAAATGCCGAACAGGCTCAAGCTGCCTGTAGTTCTGGAGCGGATATGATTGTAGTAGGAACAGCCTTCGAAGAAGACCCTTCCCTATTCCAAGACATCAGCATTGCTGTTCACAGCCTTTCTGTGAAATCCTAGAACTCTACCGTCAATCCGGTCATGAAGTTGACTCCGGCCTGCGGGAAGAGTGCATCAAAGGACACTTCCTCACCAGCATAGAGATAGCGATACGTCCACCCATTGGAAACGTATTCTTCATCTAGGATATTCCTGACAAGCAGATTCAGACGGATATTCTTGGCCCATTGGGGATTCAGGTCGAGGTCCAATCGGATATCATTGACCCAGAAGGCATCGATCGTGCGGCCTTCGGTCTCGGTATTATCCAGATACTGCTCCCCTACGTATTTAGAGATCAGATTGATCCTGAGCCCGCTCTTGTCATCTGTCTTCCTGAAAAGATCATAGGCTAATTGTCCAGAAGCGATCACAGAGGGAGAATAAGCAATGGTCACATCGCCCAGGTCTTGCTCGACCAATGAGTAATCCAAGAAGTCAGTGACAAATTCCACATGGTCTTGGATCACATTCTGGCTCAGACCCAGATTCAAGTCCACTTCGAATCTTTCAATAGGGCGTGCCTTGAATATCAATTCCACCCCTCTTCGGTATGAGTCCGCTACATTGGTCCTTACGTTTTCACCTACATCGTTGATCTCCCCTGTATTGATGAGTTGATCTTGGTACTGCATATTATATAGAACCGCCTCGAACGAAATTTTCTGAGAACTATAGGCATAGCCTATTTCGGTATCAAAGAGTGTCTGAGCCCTGGGTCGGTCATTCGGAGTAGATAGCACATGGTCATCCCGGTTGGGTTCCTTGTTGCCGACTCCGAAAGAAATAAAGGCTCGATGTGCAGTGCTCGGTCTCCAGTTCAGACCGGCCTTGGGATTGAAGAAGCGATATCCTACAGATTGATCGGCTGATGTGGCATCACTCAACAGGCCTTGGAAGGAATAGTCGATGAAGCGACCCTGTAGATCCACATAGGTACTCCAGGCCTCGTTCATCTCCCATCGCACTTTGGTGTAGATATTGGCGTCATCTTTCACAGCATCGTTCTCATAGTATCTATCCCGGATGAACGAATCCCCAGCAACTGAGGCCCAGATGAGCTCACCGTAGTGAAGACCATCGTACCTATTTGCTCCTCCGCCTATTACTATAGACCATGGTCCCTCGGTGTATGTGGCCGATGCAATAAATCCATAGAAGTCGTTATCCAGCCATCGTCTGCGGATGAAATCAGCTGAGGATATCGTATCCCCACCGATGACTGGGTCGGTGATTCCATAGTCATCGAAGGAAGTATCGTCATAGGCATTATCCATATCTTGATACTGCTCGAAAAATCCTTGGCCTTTGGTATAGTGTAGAGCTCCATTGATGGATAAGTGAGAAGAGGTCCTTCTGGAGACATGAAGTTGATAGTGGTCTTGTCCGTAGTCATCCACTTCATTGTCATAGGTGTAGTAATTGAATCTGCGATTGGAATCCAAGAGGTTCTGTGTATTGGCCTCGCTCCATCCATTGTCAGCGGCAAAGGCCTGCATTCCAGCTTCATCATTATCCAATCTAGCCCGAGGCACACCCCACCAAGCTTGTTGAGTCACCTCATCCCCACCGAATATCATCGCCCTTACGCTGGTGCGTTCGTCCTGATAACCTCCTGAGAGGAAATAGCTTCTGAGTTCTGCCGCACTGCGATCCATATACCCATCGGAAGAGATGGATGAGATACGACCTTGCAGACTGAAGTGCTCATTGAGCAGACCAGTCCCAAATCCGACCGAGAATTTGGCGGTGTTGAAGCTCCCTCCACCGAGGTCTATCATACCATAGGGCTCAGTTTCTGAGCCAGAGGTCAAGAGGTTGATGGAGCCTCCGAACGCCCCAGCTCCGTTGGTGGATGTACCCACACCCCGTTGTATCTGGATATTGTTGGTAGAGGCGATCAGGTCCGGAAGATCCACCCAGAACACCCCTTGGGATTCTGCATCATTCAGCGGCACTCCGTTTATCGTCACGTTGATATTGGTCTGATCATTTCCTCGTAGTCTGAGATAGGTATAGCCTATGCCATTTCCAGCATCAGAAGTGAAGTATAGTGAAGGAGCGGTATTCAGTACCTCTGGCACATCCATTCCCAGATTTCGATCGACCAGGTCCATCTTAGTGAGTTCTGTATAGGCTATAGGGTCTGATTCGCTGGCTCGGCTCGCTTTTACGACCACCTCTTGGGCATTGATGATGGAGGGAGTCATTTCAAAATCGACTTGTAGATCCTCTCCGACAACTTCGACCACCTTCTCCTGAGTCTCAAATCCGATATACCTCACCTCGATGGTATAGCTACCTGCAGCCAGTCCGGTCAGTCGGTACATACCCTGAGCATTGCTTGCTGTAGCCATGTAGGTGTCTACCACGTGTATGGTGGCACCTGCAAGGATTTCATCATCAGTAGATCGCACCTCACCGGAGAGGGTGAACTGGGAATGGCAGAGTACGGGTAGAAGGAAGAACAGTATGGGAAGTAGTCTCATGGTATTCATGCTATTAGACGCAGAGAGATGCCCATGAGAGCACGCTATTCCCTTCCCGGAATTACCCGGCCAGGTTCATAGGGTATGATCTCAGAATCCGCATCTGCGGAGACACCCCTCAACGCAGTTGCGAAGATACATGCTCCACCCAGTCTTCCCTTTCAGAAAAAGTTCCTTTGATCACCGTGGCCTCTAGACCGAGTTTATTGAGAACGCCCTTGTACAGCCCATACAGACGCTCCCTATCCGAGGGATTCTCGCGTAATGGGTCATAGCTCCATGGGATATCGGGTGCAAAAAGAAGGTATCGGTCAAAGGACTGCTCATGAAGTAGTTCTTGGACCTGTAAGGGAACCTCATCGAACTTCTCTTGCGCCCAAATGGAGATGGTGATCATCTCTGTGTCGCATATGAGAGGACCCTCAGATAACTGAGTATTCCTGCGAAATTGTTCGTCAGCAATATGGACAAGGTCTTTGAGGGTATAGGGGCGATCGAGATCCTCCAGGTATTCTCTGGCAAACTCAGCTACGTATGTACCTCCTGTAGACTCTGCTAGTTGATGACCGAACCAGGTCTTGCCTGAAGATTCAGGCCCAAGGATCGCTATGCGTTGTCCTGTATTCGATACTCCTTTCTCCATTGCAGATAACCGATGAGCGCTAAGATGGCGAAAAGGAACATCTGTAGTGCATACACTTCGGATTCTCTGGATATGTAGAGCCAGATGGAGAAGATGTCGATGATGATCCAGTAGATCCAATTGCTGAGCACCTTACGGATGGTCAAGAAGGTGGCCAAGATCCCGAACACCGTGCTGAGTGAATCTGCAAAGGGTCTGGCTGCATCCGTGTAGTTGGAAGTGATAGACGAGAGCAAGGTAGCCAGGAGGAATCCAGCTAGGATGATGCTGAGATGGGTTTTGATTTCCAGCTCGTGAATAGGTCGAGCATCCGGCCGATTCCAGACCCACCAGCCATATATCGCTACAAAGACGTAGAAGAGATAGAGACCCGCTTCAGAGTAGAGGCGAATGGCATCATGTTGGAAATAATAGACGCTCAAGGCAGAGCCAAGTCCACCGAATATCCAACACGCCTTTTTCTGATACCAAGCAAGCACCACATAGGTGATGTTAAGTAGGACGGCCGTCCATTCCACTATGTCCAAGGAGATACTCATGCATAGAAAAAGCCCCTCCTTCTCATGAACAGAGAAGCGAGGGGCCAGAAGCTAACCAAAACTAGTTCAATATCTTACGTACGATACCACTGATGACCTTGCCATCTGCCTTACCGGAGAGAGCCGCGGTCGCCTTGCCCATTACCTTTCCCATATCGGCCATGGATGTGGCTCCTACTTCTGCAATGATTTTGCGCACTTCAGCCTCAACCTCATCTTCGCTCATTGGCTCGGGCAGGTATGATGCGATCACCTCTGCCTGTTTCATCTCATCCTCCAGCAGGTCATCGCGTCCTTGCTCCTTGTAGATCGCTGCAGCATCCAGTCTCTGCTTCTGGAGCTTCATCATCACCTTGGTAGCCACTTCATCGCTCACTTCGCTATCGGAACCCTTGGTGGCTTCAAGAAGCAAGGCCGACTTCACCGCCCTGAGGGCATCGAGCTTATCCCTCTCCTTGGCCAACATGGCCGACTTGATATCCGCATTGATCTGATCTACGATGCTCATCTTCAATCCACATTCTTATCCAAGAACGGATTGTTCTTGCTCAAAGTGATCCCTTCGGTATCCTTATCGGTGAGTGTGTACTTGCTCATGTTGCTCTCTGATGAATGAGGAACATCATCCAGCTTCATGTTCTTGCGCTTGTATGCCGGCTCTGACTCGAGTTCACTCAGACCGCTGGGGGTCCGCAGTTTCATGCCGTGCTCCTTGATCCTCTCCATGCGCTCCTCGACTCGTTTGCGATGCTCATCCAGACTGATGCGCTCCTCGAATACCTCATCCTCCATTTCCACTGTTTTTTCAGAGAGGGTCGTTTCTTGCTGAGGCATCTCTTCTTCTATACTCTTCTCATCTTCGAAAAGGTCGAAGTAGTTCTTCTTCTCGGCCTCTGGTGCTTCTTGCTGTTCAGCTTGTGGCTCTTCTGTTCTTCTGGTTCCGGAGATCTCTGCGAAATCAAATCCCAGATCCTGCTGCAAGGGCTTGTCGGCCAGGTCTTCCTCTGAAGCGTCTTTGAGAAAAGGTTGCTCGTCCTCTTGTGATGGCAAGGGTACATCTTCAGGGACTTGTGAATCCATTCCCAGTGGATTGGTCAATGGTCGAGTGATCTCTTCGCCTTCTATAGGAGCTGTGATGATGGTAGGCACATCCTCATCCAATTCTCGGTAGGTCTTCTCAGGCTCCTTGTCAAATCCTGAATGTGGCTCATTGCCTTCGAATCCGGTGGCGATGACCGTCACGCTGATCTCTTCGCCCAATCGGTCATCTTGACCGTATCCCATGATGACTTCGGCCGTGTCACCGGCTTCAGCTTGGATGAAGTGGGTGATCTCATCCAGTTCGTCCATGGTGATATCCTGTGTACCGAAGGTGATATTGAGCAATACATGTCTGGCGCCCTTGATATTGTTGTCATTGAGCAAGGGAGACTCCAGTGCCTTCATGACGGCTTTCTCGGCTCGTCCTTCACCATCAGCTGTGGCCGACCCCATAATGGCCACCCCACTGTCCTTCATCACGGTATTGACATCGTTCATATCAACATTTATATACCCGATACTGCTGATCACCTCGGCTATTCCCTTGGCCGCTGTCGTAAGGATGTTGTCTGACTCATGGAAGGCATTGGTCACAGAGAGATTACCATGCAATTCGCGGAGTTTATCGTTCTTGATGACCAGCAAGGTGTCCACTGAATTCCTCAGATTCTCGAGTCCCTCCTCGGCCAGGTTCTTCCTTCGTGGACCTTCAAAGCCGAAAGGAATCGTAACGATACCCACGGTGAGGATTCCCATTTCCTTGGCCGTTTGAGCGATGACCGGTGCGGCTCCTGTTCCGGTACCTCCTCCCATACCAGCAGTGATGAATACCATGGTGGTATTATCGGCCAGGATATCCTTCAGCTCATCGATAGACTCGACAGCCGCGTTGCGGCCGACCTCTGGCTGGGCTCCTGCTCCTCGTCCTCCGGTGAGAGTCTGTCCGATCTGTACCTTGAAGGGAACCGGACTTATGTCGAGTGCCTGCTGATCGGTATTGCAGACGATGAAGTCAACGCCTTTGATTCCTTGCAGATACATGTGGTTGACGGCATTGCTTCCACCTCCACCGACTCCGATGACCTTGAGAATGGATGATCGCTCTTTGGGAATATTGAATTCTAATGACATGGGATCTCTGTTTTAAAGTGTGCTAGTGCTTCTATGCTATTCATGGTCCTCATTCAGGTATGAGCTTACCCGATTGAAGAAATTCTGTAATACATTGCCTTTGTCCTTGCGGCTATGTTCGTAGGTGATTCCCTTGCGGGCATCTTTCTCCAGCTGCTCAAAGCCTTTGATGACCAATCCGACACCTGTGGCGTACATGGGACTGGTGACCGTGTGATCATTGGAGTTGGCCAGATGCTCATTGGGATAACCTACCCGTGCATCCATCCCGGTGACATACTCGAAGAGCTGCTGTAGATGCTTGAGCTGGGAACCTCCCCCAGTCACCACGAGCCCAGCGATGAGCTGTCTCTCGTATCCGCTATTGGATATCTCATAGTAGATATGATCGATGATCTCCTCCATGCGGGCATGGATGATGTGGGCCAGATTGCGCATGGAGATCTCCTTGGGCTGTCGGTTCCTGAATCCTGGGATGCAGATGATATCATTGTTCTGACTCTCTTGTGGGAGTGCAGAGCCGAATTTGACTTTCAGCGCTTCGGCCTGTTTCTTCATGATGGTACATCCTGCCTTGATGTCTTCGGTGATGACGTTACCACCGAATGGGATCACCGCAGTATGTCGGATGATTCCATCTTGGAAAATGGCAAGATCCGTAGTACCACCACCGATGTCCACGAGTACCACCCCGGCCTCTTTCTCCTCCTCACTCAGAACGGCTGCCGCACTTGCCAATGGCTCCAAGGTGAGGCCTGTGACAGTCAGGTCTGCCTTGTGTACACAGCGGTGAATATTCTTGATGGCTGTAAGCTGACCGGTAATGATGTGGAAATTGCCTTCCAATCGTACACCGGACATGCCTATGGGATCCTTGATGCCTTGCTCATTATCCACGATATATTCCTGAGGAATGACTGTGATGATCTCTTCCCCGGGTTGCATCATGAGTTTGTACATGTCCTTCTCGAGCATGTCCAGATCCACTTCTGCTATCTCATTCTCGTACTCATGACGGGTGATCATACCGCGATGCTGAAGGCTGCGTATGTGCTGACCTGCAATCCCTACATTGACGTGACTGATGCTTACACCGGCACTCAATTCGGCCTCTTCCACCGCTTGGCGGATGGATTGTACGGTCTGTTCGATGTTGGACACCACCCCGCGTTTCACGCCTATGGATTCCGCCCTGCCCAGTCCGAGTATCTCGAGCTTTCCATGCTCATTCTTACGACCCACCATACATGCGATCTTGGTGGTACCGATATCCAATCCTACTATTAGTTCATTCGATTCCATAGCTTCTCTACTCAACGTTTTACTCCTATGACCTGACCCTCATACCTGAGGTCCAGACTGCGATAGATATTCCAATTCGTTTGATCAATTCCTTGGTCATAGAACTCCTTCAATTTGTCCAGCTTGGCCATATAGTCCTGGACCTCTCCTAAAATGATCTGATGATTTCCCACTCTGGGTATAAGCACCGCTCCTTTCTCTGGATCGATATCCACTTGGAGTATCTGTGCATTCCAGAAGTCGTTTTGGCGGACATAGAGCGCCAAACTCCAGAGATGTTTCAAGTGTTTATCCAGTTGATCGTTCTCCGCATCGGTCCCTGAGGAGCGATCAAGTCCTGTGACCGGCATGCATTTGTAGGAGAATGTCTCGCACAATTCCATCATCCTTCCTGTATCATCGACATAGCAACTCGTGCCATCCGTGTAGAAGAGTCTCATGACAGGGACGCGCTGGCTGACTGCTATCTCCACTTTACGATCGATGGTCTTATAGACCGTAGCATTCTCTATGAATGGTATGGTAAGCAGGTCGGACTCGATTCCATAGGTGTCTATCTCACGCATGTATCTCCCTTCGATGGTATGTCCATGTTCATGTACAAATGCACTCAAGCTCTCAGGCGTGACGAATCGCAATGCAGGATCTCCTAGGAGATGGACCTCATATCCCTCGCATCGTGCATCTGCGCTCCGATCCACAGCGAATCCCAGCAGCAGGCCTGCTAAAAGTGTGCAGGTACAGAATACGATTATGTGCTTCAATGATCTCACGGATCCGTAGGGTTCTTGCCTTTGGTCAATAGTTCTTTGATGCGGGGAATCTCTTGGTCGATGTCCCCTGCGCCCAGTGTTAACAAAACTTCTAATTCCCGACCCGCAATGGCGGTAGGTAGGTCCTCTTTTACACACAGCACTTTGTTCGTTATGCTGATAGCATCCAAGAGGGCTTCAGAATCCACCCCCTCTATGGGTTCTTCACGGGCAGGGTAAATAGGTATGAGGATGATCTCGTCTGCTTGAGAAAGACTCTCTGCAAATCCTGTCATGAAATCCCTGGTACGGGAGTATAGATGGGGTTGGAATGCGACTGTAAGCTTGCTTTCTGGATACAATTCCCTTGCGGCTGAGATGCATGCACTGATCTCACTCGGGTGGTGGGCATAGTCATCGATGTATGTGAGATCCTCCCTATCGATGATGAATTGGAATCTTCTTCTAACCCCTTGGTAGGAATCGATCCCTGAGCGAATCTCCTCTTCAGAAAGCCCCACTTGATGGGCCATGGCCACAGCTGCCACGGTATTGGCTATGTTGTGTCTGCCGGGTAATTGAATAGAAAGGTCTTTCCAGTGGATTCTTGGTCCATGGATGTCAAAAGTGAACCTTTCATCGCGCACCTCTATACCCTCAGCTCGATAATCCCCTTTGCCGATCCCATATCGGAGAGTTCGTTCATGTGAAGATGGGAGTTGTACGTGTTCTTCAAGAATAAGTGGCCCTCTGACCTTACTGGCAAAAGAGTCGAAGGCTTTGGTGAACGTATCCGAATCCCCGTAAATGTCCAAGTGATCCGGGTCGATAGATGTGATGATTGCTCCCCAGGGATCGAGATGGTGGAAAGAGCGGTCGAATTCATCCGCCTCGAGGACCATCCAGTCACTTTCGGTATCGATAAGGATATTGCTCTCGTGACCTGTCATCAATCCCCCTACAAATGCAGTAGCACCGACCTGTGACCTATGTAGGATATGACCGAGGATGCTGGATGTAGTGGTCTTGCCATGCGTCCCTGCTACGGCAAGGGTGCGATGCGTTGAAGCCACATCAGCGAGGAGTTCGGCCCGTTTCTTCATTGGAACTCCCAGTGCCGTGTAATGTTGAATAAGCGCAGCATGCAAGGGCACAGCAGGCGTGCGAATGACCAGGAGGTCATCGCCCGGGCTTCTGAACTGCTGAGGAATGGACTCAGAATGATCAGCATATATGATGGCCATTCCTTGCGCTTCCAGGGCTCGGGTCAGAGGAGTGGCCGTGCGGTCATATCCCCCTACGAGCGCTCCATTAGCTTTGAGATATCGAGCCAGTGCACTCATGCCGATTCCACCGATACCGATGAAGAAATATCTAGCCACGCTACTCATGAGCTGATGATCCGATATACCTCTGAGACGATATCCTGCGTAGCCTGAGGTCTTGCGTGACGAAGGATACTGCTTGCCAATGCCTTGCGCTTCGGTTCATTCTCCACGAGATCCTTAGTCAGCTCCAAGAGCTTTGGGGTGACCTCATGATCCTTGACCAACTCAGCTGCAGCATTATCTACCAGTGCTTGGGCATTCTTGGTCTGATGATCTTCAGACACATTGGGAGAAGGAACAAGTATCACGGCCTTTCCCACCAGACAAAGCTCTGAGATGGAGAGCGCTCCAGCTCTGGAAACCACGACATCAGCCGCAGCGTACGCAAGATCCATACGGTCGATGAATCGCACCGGGTGAATCCATTCTCCAGATTCTTCAGAGAGCTTTTCCACCATCTCCTCATAGTAGATCTTACCGGTCTGCCA
This sequence comes from Flavobacteriales bacterium, assembly GCA_013001705.1. Taxonomy (NCBI): domain Bacteria; kingdom Pseudomonadati; phylum Bacteroidota; class Flavobacteriia; order Flavobacteriales; species Flavobacteriales bacterium. The sequence continues at coordinate 9,092 of JABDLZ010000110.1, read as the reverse complement.
GAGGACCTGTATGCCAGCTTGGCAATATTCATCTGCAGCCTTGCTGATGGCATGGTTGATACTACGCGCACCCAAGCTTCCTCCGATGATGAGCACTACAGGGTGTTCTGAACGAAGTTTGAAATATTCGAGAGCTTCCCCTTTGCGGTCATCGATGCCGATCAGCGAGCTACGCACCGGATTGCCGGTGAGCTTGACCTTGGAACCATCGAAGAATCGGTCCATACCTGCATAGGCCACACAGATGGAATGGGCTTTTTTGGCGAGCAATCGGTTGGTGATCCCCGGGTAACTATTCTGCTCTTGGATCAGTGTGGGTATTCCCATCCAAGAGGCAACTCTCAGCAATGGGCCTGAGGCATATCCTCCCACACCTATAGCCACATCCGGATTGAATTTCTTGATGACCTTGCGCGCTTTGAGAAGGCTTTTGATCAATTTGAAGGGCACGAGGAGATTCTTCCAGGTCAGCCTACGCTGGATACCCACGATATCCAAGCCGATGATCTCGTAGCCTGCATCCGGAATACGCTGCATCTCCATACGCCCCTCAGCACCTACGAAGAGGATCTCATTCTGCGGATCCCGCTCTTTGAGTGCATTGGCGATTGCTATTGCTGGAAATATGTGTCCTCCGGTACCTCCTCCGCTGATGATGAATCTAGGCAATGGCTCTGTTCCTGTTTTTAGATGACGGAGGGAGTTGGTTTTCTCTACTGATGCTGAGAATGATTCCCAATGCCAGACAGGTGAACCATAGCGAGGTTCCACCCATACTGACCAGCGGTAAGGGCTGGCCGGTCACTGGAATGAGATTCACGGCCACGGCCATGTTGGCCAGTGCTTGGAATACCAAAAGGAATCCCAGACCTGCTGCGAGATACATACTGAAATTCTTGTGGCTGTCCCGCGCGATACGCAGTATCCGGAAGAGCAGGATGATGTACAACATCAGCAATCCGAGACCGCCTAGTAGGCTTCCGTATTCCTCTATGATGAATGCATAGATCATATCCGAATAGGGATGCGGCATGTAGTTCCTCGATGTGCCTTTTCCGGGACCGTTGGGGAGAATACCCCCGCGGTGGATGGCGATCTTGGCCATCTCCACCTGATAATTCCTTTGAAGGTCCATCTCAGAGCCAGAAGTATTCTCCTTGACTATGAATGTACCTGTCTCCTGATCCCATACTTTCTCTTCAGCATCAGAGGGCATGAAAGATGACATACGACTCTTCCAAGTATCAACACGCTTATCCAAACCGGGTACCACCGAGCCCACTGCTAGGAACAGAAAGAAGCCTGCTATGCCCACAGCGATCAATGAAAGCAGGTGTGCGATACGCACGCCCGCTAAGAACATCATGACCAGACAGGTACTCAGTAGTAGGAATGCCGTAGAGAAGTTGGCCGGGAGGATGAGGAAGACGATGATCATGATGGGCACCATGATAGGGAGCACACCTTGACGTAGATCAGAGAGTTGATTCCGTTTCTGACTGAGCAGTCGAGCGACATAGACCACGAGTACGATCTTGGCCAGGTCAGAGGTCTGGAAGCTCTGATTGGTGAAGGGTATGGTGATCCAACGCTTGGACTGGTTGATCTCCGCACCGAACAAAAGGGTGTAGAGCAGCAAGATACCGGCCACCCATACCAGGACCTGAGATAGTCGGAAAAGATATCGATGCGGGATCTTGTGTACGCCATACATGATCCCGAATCCTGTTACCAGCATGAGACCATGTTTCAGAAGGAAGTAGAAGGTATTTCCTTCTTGGAACTTATGTGCTAGAGAAGAAATGGAGCTATAGACCGCCAGGATCGACACCAGGGCAAAGATCATGGCGATGATCCAGATGATACGATCCCCTTCCAGGTATTTGAACAGGTGCTCCTTCATGCTTTAAAGTCTACCTCTGAGTAGAGATACCTTTTCCTTGAAATCCTCACCTCGCTCATTGATATCATTATAGGATCTACCCACGGGCGCACTGGGTGAGAATAGTACGACATCTCCTACTTGAGCGATTCCCTTGGCTTCTAGCACAGCTTCCTCCAGATCCTCGACCACGATGAAATTGTCCACGCCACTGGACAGGGTCGACTTGATATCCTGGGCTTCAAAGCCACACACGATAATGGCTTTGACCTTATGCCGGACGATCTTGCTCAAGAGGATGAAATCCCTGTCGTAGGGAGTAGCGCAGAGTATCCAGACCAAGGGGTCGGAGATACAACGTATCGAATCCAAGGTGGCCATGACACTGGTCGCACTGGAGTCATTGACGAACATCACCGAATCGATCTCCTCCACCTCTTCCAATCGATGTTGTGCAGATTTCAGCTCATCGAGCATTCGAGCTCTGGCATGCATGAAGTTCTCTACTTGGCTCTTCTTGCCTTTGTGGATGGTGAAGGATCTGCCCATGGTTGTAGGTTTTAGTCGATCATAGTTTGGACCGCGCGCTTGAACTCTTCCCCTCTGTGTCTGTAGCTTTCGAACTGTTCGCTGACCGCAGTCGCTGGAGAGAACAGGATAGTATCTCCGGCATCGGCTAATTTCAATGCCTCATCCATGAGTTCGACCATGGTGTCACAACATTGAATAACATCCACTTGTTGAATGAAGTCCTCGACCAGTGAAGAGTCCTCTTGGCCTAGGTAGAGAATGGCACTCACTTTCTCCTCTACGATATCCCGCAGTGCTGACAGATCGGACTCGGCCGCGACACAAGAAAGCAACCAGATGACCGGGGATTGCATACAGTTCAGACTGTAATGCGTAGCGGTCATCGAAGTGCTCTTTGAATCGTTGATTATCTCCACGCCTTGTATAGTGGCGGTATGCTCGAGCCTATGCTCTATGTCCAACACCATTTTCAGATTGCTGTTCCTCGCATCGAGCAGCCGGTCTGTCAGGTCCTGGATGGTCTCTTTATCGAATTTGGTATTGATCATGGCGTTGTGTGTTTTTTAGTGAATCAGATCAAAGGGATCGTACGGCCCGCTTGAACATCCTTCCTCGCTCCTCGTAGCTCTCGAAAAGGTCGAAACTGGCACAGCAGGGAGAGAGTAGCACAGTATCCCCTTTCTTAGCGATAAGGCTGCTCAATTTCACGGCTTCCAAGGCAGATGTGGTCTCATGTATGACAGGCACCAGCTTCTTGAAGGCCTTGATGATCTTGGCATTGTCCTTTCCCAAGCAGATGATGGCCTTAACCTTTTCATCGACCAGATCCTTCAGTTGCTTATAGTCGTTGCCCTTATCGACTCCTCCGACTATCCAGACGACCTCATTCTTCATGGATTCCAATGCATACCAGGTGGCATTGACATTGGTCGCCTTGGAGTCATTGATGTATTCTATTCCGTTCACCTTGCTCACGAATTCCAGGCGGTGTTCTACCCCTTGGAAATCCTCGAGACTCTCTCGCAGCGTCTCACTGCTTACATCCAAGACCCTGCTGGCCATAGCAGCAGCCATTGAATTGTATAGGTTGTGCTTTCCTTGTAGTGCTAGTTTATAGATTGACATAGTGTTCAGTTTACCGTGTATTAGTGTTGTTAAATCCTCCTCCTCTACCCATGCGCCTTCTTCCATTCTCATGTCCATGCTGAATGGAATCCTATGCGCAGATATCGTGTTGCGTTCGAAGCCTTGTTGGATGATGGGGTCATCATGACAGTAGATGAAATAATCCGCAGGAGTCTGATTCTCAGCAATGCGGAACTTGGCGTCCACATAGCGATCCAGCTCTCCTTGGTAGCGATCGAGATGGTCGGGTGTGATATTGAGCAGTATAGCTACATCCGGTCTGAATGATCGGATTCCGTCCAGCTGGAAACTGCTCAATTCCAAGACCCAGATCTCAGGGTCCCTGACCGAGAGCTCGGCTGCGAAACTGTTGCCAACATTCCCTGCCAGAATCGAGTCCATACCTGCTTTCTGCAGGATGTGCTGAATCAGATTCACCGTGGTGGTCTTACCGTTGGTCCCGGTCACTCCTACGATCTTGGCCGCTGTATATCTACTCGCGAACTCGATCTCAGAGATGACTGGAATAGAAGCTCTGAGCAGTGACTGGACGACTTCAACATCATCCGGTATACCCGGGCTCTTTACCACCTCATCTGCCAGAAGCACTTCTTCCGAGTGACCTCCTTCTTCCCATTGGGCTCCGATACGTGAAAGAACTTCCTTTCGCTCCGCGGTGATGGCATTCCTATCGGATACCAGCACCTCCCATCCATGTTTCCTGGCCAACTTCGCTGCACCCATTCCGCTCTCGCCAGAGCCGAGTACCACGAGTTTTCCCATAGCTCAGCGCAGTTTGAGCGTTACTAGGGCAAACACAGCCAGCATGATCCCCACAATCCATATCCGGGACACGATCTTGGCCTCGTGATATCCCAGTTTCTGGTAGTGGTGATGCAATGGGGCCATACGGAAGATCCTCCGCCCTTCCCCATATTTCTTTTTCGTCCATTTGAAGTAGCCCACCTGCATCATGACCGAGAGGTTCTCTGCCAGGAAGATCCCGCAGATGATGGGGAGCAGCAATTCTTTACGGATAGCAATGGCGAAAACAGCGATGATGCCGCCTATGGCCAGGCTGCCCGTATCGCCCATGAATACCTGGGCCGGAAAGGAGTTATACCACAAGAAGCCCACACAAGCTCCAATGAATGCAGCGATGTAGACCACCAGTTCTCCAGAATCCGGGATGTACATGATGTTCAGATAGTCAGCGAAAACAGTATTGCCGGATACATAGGCGAGAATGGCCAAGGTCACTCCGATAATGGCCGAAGTCCCAGTGGCCAGACCATCCAGTCCATCGGTCATATTGGCCCCATTGGAGATAGCAGTGACGATGAATATGACGATGATCAAGAAAGCAGCCAACAAGGCTATCTCCTGCATTCCGTCAGGCATCCAAGCGACCAGCCACTCATAGTCGAACTCATTGTTCTTCACAAAAGGGATGGTGGTGACCATTGCCTTGGATTGTATCCACTCGGTCTCCCCATCGATCTCTACCTGATGCATGATACCTGCATCATCATTGAAGTAGAGGATGGAGCCGATGATCAGCCCTACTCCTATCTGCCCGATCACTTTGAATTTTCCAGCCAGCCCCTTCTTATTCTTCTTGAACACCTTGATATAGTCATCCAAGAAACCGATGGTACCCAACCAAACAGTGGTGATGAGCAAGGTGATGACGTAGATATTATCCAGTTGGGCAAAGAGCAGCGTAGGAATGAGGATACCTCCGAGAATGATGAGCCCTCCCATGGTAGGTGTTCCCTGCTTCTGCATCTGTCCTTCGAGTCCGAGATCACGTACGGTCTCGCCTATTTGGAGTTTTCTCAACTTGGTGATCAAAGACCCACCGAATACCATGGAGATCAACAGCGATGTGATCAAGGCCATGGCCGCTCTGAAGGAGATGTATTGGAAGACCTGTGCACCTGGGAACTGATAGGCCTCTTCGAGATATTCGAACAAGTGATACAGCATCAGTTCTCCAGTGATTTGAGGGTTTCACTCACGATGGCATAGTCATCGAATGGGAGTCGCTCACCATGTATCTCCTGGTACTTCTCATGCCCTTTACCTGCAATCAGAAGGATATCGTTGGGCTCTGCCAATGAGCAAGCTGTGCGTATGGCCTCCTTCCGGTCAGTGATGGATAAGGTCTTCTTATAGTGCTGACCTTCTACTCCGGCCTGCATGTCCGCGATGATCTGTTCCGGCTTCTCTGTGCGGGGATTATCGGAGGTAAGAATGACCTTATCAGAGAATTCACATGCCACACTGGCCATGATGGGTCGCTTGGTCTTATCCCTGTCCCCGCCACAACCTACAACTGTGATGACTTTCTCATTCCCCGTACGTATCTCTTGAATGGTCTTGAGCACATTCTTGAGCGCATCGGGTGTATGGGCATAGTCCACTATGGCAGTTATCTCCCTGGGGCCTTTGATGTACTGGAATCGACCCGCCACTGGCTCCAGACCACTGATGGCGGTCAGAATGCTCAACTTGTCCTCCCCGAGGAGCAGTGCTGTGCTGTAGGCACAAAGGATATTGTAGGCATTGAAGCCTCCTACCAGTTTGGAGTAGAGGTCATTGCCATCCAGCATGAGATGCAAGCCTTCAAAATGATTCTCGATGATGCGGGCCCTGAAGTCGGCAATCGAGCGTATGGCATAGGAGTGCTTCTTTGCACTACTGTTCTGCACCATGATCTCACCATGAGGGTCATCCACATTGTAGAGGGCATCCGCTTGGGAAGAGAGTCCATCGAACAGTCTCTTTTTAGCCTTGATGTATTCGTTGAAGGTTCCGTGGTAGTCCAGGTGGTCATGGGTGATATTGGTGAACACCGCCACATCGAATTCCACTCCTTGTACCCGATGCTGGTGAATGGCATGCGAACTCACTTCCATGAAACAGTGGGTGACCTTCTTCTCCAGCATTTGAGCGAACAACTGCTGGAGAGCTATAGGATCCGGAGTGGTATGAGTAGCTGGTAATGTATCCTTCCCGATCCTATTGTGCACCGTACTGATCAATCCACATTTATATCCCAATGAGCGGAAGAGGTCGAAGAGCAGTGTGGTCGTAGTGGTCTTCCCGTTGGTGCCGGTGATGCCCACCACTTTCAAGCCTTGACTTGGATTGTCGTAGAAGTTGGATGCCATCTGACCCAGTGCTTTGGCCGTGTCAGCAACTCTCACATAGGTGATTCCCTCCTTGAGTTCATCGGGCAGTGTTTGACACACGATGGCCACCGCTCCCTTCTCCAAGGCAGAATCGATGTATCGATGCCCATCTACCTGCGTACCTGGTACGGCAATGAATACACTGAAAGCCAAGACACTTCGTGAATCCATGTGAATGGACTCTATGGCCAGGTTCAGGTCTCCATGTACCTCTTGAAGGCCCGTCTTGTACAATATGTCTTTCAGCAATTTCACAGTGCTAGCTCCAAATGGATCTTCATACCTCTTCTTACCGCGGTCCCTGGAGAGAGGGATTGACCTTTCACGTAGCCTCTTCCTGAAGCGGCTACCGTAATCCCTTGGTTCTCCAGTAATTGCACGGCATCAGTCAGTCCCATGCCTTTCACATTGGGGACCTTGCCTTCATGGATGGTCAGCGGTGACGCATCCACTCTCTCTTCTTTCGTGGAGGTATGTACATAGGGAGCATCTACATCTGTACTCTGCAGTATGACCTGGAATTCGTTGAAGACTTTCTGTAATTCTGATTGCGAGCCATGCTTGGAAATGGGCACTTTATAAGCCATTTGTTCTTCGGAGGTCGGATCCTGCTTCTGTAGGTCGAATCGTTTGGCAAAGACCTTATCCGAGATCTCCTTGAATACCGGGCCTGCGACCAGATTTCCGTAGTAGATGTGATTGCCGGGTGCGTTGATGACCACCATACAGCTATACTTGGGGTCCTCGGCCGGGAAGTAGCCCACAAATGAGGCCTGATAGCTACGCTCTCCTTTGTGCCCATATCCCTGCGAGTCGCGTTTGGCAATCTGTGCCGTTCCGGTCTTGCCCGCGATACGGTAATCCGGATTCTTCAAGTTGCTGGCCGTTCCGTGTTCAACCACGCCTTCGAGCATGGTCTTGCAGCGCTCTATATTCTCTCTAGAGGCAATTCCAGGGTTGAGTACGATGGGCTCCGCCTTCCAGACCTGCTCTCCGGAGCGCTGATGTGCCGTGACGAATTGAGGCTTGACCATGACCCCATCATTTGCGACTCCATTGTAGAATGTCAGTATCTGCAAGGGAGTGAGCAGTGTCTCATAGCCGATGCTGATCCACGGAAGACTCACGCCTGACCAAGAACGATCAGAGGTATTCTTGATCATCGGCTTTCCTTCTCCTTTGATCTCGAGGCCCAGTGGAGCTGCCAGTCCCATGGAATAGATACGGTCGATGAATCGCTGAGGGTCCTGACGGAACCCATCGAACACTACAGAGCTGATCCCGACATTGGAACTGACCTCAAAGGCCCTTTTGACAGTGATGCGACCATAGCCTTCATCGTTGGAATCACGCATGGTGCGATCGAAGAATTTTCGCTTTCCATTGTGCGTGTCGACAGTATCTTCTATATCGACCACCCCTTCTTCCATCGCAGCCAGTAGGGCAGGCAATTTGAAAGTGGACCCCGGCTCAGTGGATTCTCCTACAGCATAATTGAACTTCTCGATGTATCCGTAATCCTCATCATAAGTAAGATTGGCTATGGCCTTGATGAATCCCGTCTCGACCTCCATCAGAATGACGCATCCATGGTCGGCCCCGTTCTTTTCGAGCTGCTGGAGAAGGGCATTTTCTGCTACATCCTGGATATTGATATCAATGGCCGTGACCACATCCAGACCATCTTCTGGCTCGATATCATTGCCATCATGTAAAGGCATCCACTGCCCACCGATGAGTCTTCGCTCTAATCGCTTACCATCCGTACCACTGAGTTGCGGACTATATGATCCCTCGAGCCCTACCGGAGTGACTCCATCCCGTTCATAACCGATGGTACGTCTGGCCAACTGTCCGAAGGGATAGATACGCTTGTTCTGCTTCTCGAAGATGACTCCGCCTTTGTACCTCCCTTCTCGGAAAATGGGAAATTCCTTGGCCTGCTGTACTTGGTGATACTTTACTTCTTTCTGGATGAGGTGGTAACGCTTTCCCTGTCGATATGCTTCCAACAAAGACTGCTTGTATTCTCGCTCGCTCCTACCTCTATCAGGGAACAGCTGAGCCAGACAATGAGCGAGGGAGTCCACTCCATCTCTGAAGGTCTGATCATCCAGACCATCAGCTGCGAGATCCATGCGGATCTCATAGAGCGGCAACGAGGTAGCCAACAAGCTCCCATCATCGGCCAGGATGTTACCCCGAACAGCCTCGATACTCCGATACTCGGTCACGAAATTCTCGGCCATCTGTTTCCACTCGGATGCCTCGCCCCACTGTATCATGAAAATGCGGACCACGATGGCCAGGGCCACCACACAGGTGACTACGAATACGAAGTATCCCCGGCCTAGATC
>JABDLZ010000109.1 GCA_013001705.1 Flavobacteriales bacterium | reverse complement strand
ATACTCCGGTCGAGAGATTGCGTTCTGCTTGGAAGATGTCATAGCCTCCCATGCTATTGTGGCCTTTGGAGGAGAAGTACAGTGTGCGGCCATCGGCATGGAGAAAGGGGAAGTCCTCATCGAATGGACTGTTGACCACCCCGGGCAATTTCTCAGGGTCGGTGTAGCCACCGCTCGATGTGCGATTGACAGAATAGAGGTCCAGATGATCTCCTTTGCCATAGCTGGAAAAGATGATCTCCATACTTCCATCTGAAGGGAAATACATCAGTGGGCTGTGACCTTTCTTCTTGTCTTGAGAACTGAGCAATTCCTCAGGCACTTTGATGATGCTCCCTCCCATATCACCGAGGTCATAGTTCCTGAAGAACTCGCCCATAGTGGACTCGGTCTTGTCCATCACTTTGATATCCTTGATATCCGAGAGTAGCTCTTTACCATTCTCGGCCATGGTGATCAGTCGATCCACTTCTCTGAATGCCGATCCGGTGCGGGCGTCCACCTTGTCTTTAAAATCCTCATAGGACTGGAGCGCATCAGCAAACTGGTAATTGAGATGGTAGGCCTTGCCCAGATAGAAGTAGGCCCTTTTATCGGAGAAGTTACCTCCTCGGCATGCGAAGGAGAGGTGACTGACAGCGGTGGTCACATCCTCATCACTGTACAGCAGGCATGTGCCGTACTTGAAGTTATAGTCCTTGTTCTCTGGAGAGATGCTGACCAACTGTCTATAGTCAGGAAGCACTTCCAGGAATCGACCTTCCTCGAATTTCTTCTCGGCCGATTTGAGCAGGTCTTTCTCTGCCTGTGACTGCCCTATGAGCAGCACGGAGCAGACCAATAGCATAATGGTCAGTAGCGATCTATGCAAACCGTGTGTAATTCCAGTGTTCAGCAGTCAAAAGTAATCTTATAGCACATAGAACTGTCATGGTGTCCAATGCCCCATATCTTCCATATCCTCCAGAAAGATGTCTTTCTTCCTTTTAGAGGATAATAGATAGTTGTATGGATCCTCCCCTTTCTCACCTTTCATCTTGCGCTCGTCTTCTTTGGTGTTCATCACAATGTCGTTGAACTCTTGATTGCTGGAGTAGGCCTGCATCAAGGTGCGTGTATAATCGAAATAGTACCAGTGTTCATCGTCCATCTCCAAGTAGATAGTTATGGCATCTCCGCCCCGTTTCTTTTGCATGCGTATTATCCCGTTGACTTGGGCGAAGACTTCTTTCTTTCCGAGACTGGCCAGACCGATGGGGCCTTCTGAGACATACAAGGCCTCTTCCGCATCCCATTTGAAAAAGATGTCGGTCAGTACCATGGTGCTTGCCAACTCCGCAGGCAGTTTTTTCACGCTTCCTGTCAGGGTGAGCTGAGAGATCAACTTATCTGCTTCTTCAAGTCCGAGGATCTCTTTCAGTCCCAGCGGGTAGACAGAATTCTGGAGGACCAAGGGTTTGAGTTGAGGGAATTTCTCGAAATCCTCGGCCATGGATTTCATCGCCTGCTCACTGAAGTGGAAATCCAATGGGAACATGGCTGTGAAATTGAACTTCTCTTCGGCCGTGTTGTTGACGAACCTCCCTACCGGGCGCATATCCACCTGTCCCAGATCGAGACCGAAGTTGAACTGACCTTCACCTCTTACCTGGCAACTCTGTGTGGACAGGGCGATGAGGTTACCGGTCAGATTGCGTTCTCTGAGTTTGTCTCGCGGACCCACCAGATATTCCTTGCTCTTCTTGTCATAGGTGAGTACGCCACTGCTGCTCATCATGACCTCATCCCTATCGCTCCGTATGGCCGAGAGGAAGGTGCAATACAGGTCGAGTATCTCATCATCCATCAATAGACCTATGCCTACCGGGAGGCCCGTTTCATCGGTCAAGGCGGTATCTACCGGAATGTATACCTCTTCAGGATCAATTGCGGCCTCGAAGTTCATCCAGTTCTTATCCAGATCGCAATCATGGAAGACACGGGTACGACCTCTGAAATAGAGTCCTTTTGTATTGGCATAAAGGTCGACCTCTCCTGAATACTGGAAGGCGGGACTGATAGAGAAATCAGCGGTGGACAGGATGGTCCCTTCTGCAACGGTCTGAAGAGAACTATCCACGCGTATATCATTGAATCGGATGAGTTGCTCATTCTCCACCTCATCTACATAGGTGTAGTCGCCTGAACCTTCATAATCCTTGCTCGAGTGTATCTCCAGATCTGCATTGGTGAGTGTATGGAACTTCGTCACGAAGTTGGCCACAATGGTCGCATTGTTCAGGGGATCCATCTTGGCCCGTTTGCGAATCACTACTTTGCCGCTATCCGGACTGATGCGTGCATCAGCGACCTTGATGAATTCTATCTCTTTACAATTGATGATCGACTGATCCAGATCATAAACCGCTTTGGGAGACATGAAGTTCAGTGAATCCTGATCCTCGCGCGTACTGAAGAAATTGGATTTGGTGAGATCCAGATCGGTATCTATGACGAAGTCATTGGAGACCTGACCATCATACTCGAGTGCCAGATCGTTTTGATCCATGAACCAGATGAACTTGTCCATATAACAGACATACTGATTAGCCGGGAACTCGACAAAGCTCGCCTCTCCATTGGCCTTGAACTCCCCCTTACGACCCACGAAATCGATATGCGCGTTCACGTCTTCGGTCTTAAAGGCGAAATCCGTTTCCAGACCTGTGAGTCGAAAGTCGGAGGTATCTGCATAGATATCTGACTCGGTATAGGTGAAGAGCGGTGATTCCAATTCTGCGTCACTCAGATCCATGGTGCCTATACCGGTCAATCCATCGGGACGTAAGGTGAATTGCCCATCCATGGCTGCCTGCCCATTGAAACAGGAGATATCTTCCTGCAGGGATTGTACTCTCAAGTAGTCGGAATCGGGAACGTAGGTCATTCTTACTGCATCAGCACTTACTTCTGGTACACGTACTCCTTGACTTTGTTCAAGATTGACAAAACTGCTCGTGACCCCGATAGTGGAATCCGGAAGGAAAACGAAGGCCTCTCCAGTGGCTGTGGCCGTCAGATACTCTATCACACCATCTCCTTGTAGTCCATTGCCATTGAGGATGACCTTTTCATTGAAGCGGTTCTTTCCCTGATAGGCCATCAGACCGTTGGAGGAGGTATTCATCTCGAAGCCGAGCGAATAATCAGGTTGTACAGTTAAAGGGTGATCTATATTGGGAAAGATCCCAGAGACCAAGGTTCCATCCAGAGCGATGTTATTGGCAACGAAGTTATCCAGGCTATCCAGGGAGTAAGGCTCGACTTTGAAGAAGAAGTCCGATCGATCATAGGCACCTCCCTGAATGGATGAATCATCGTAGTACACGTAGGATTCATCCAAACTCTCGAATTTCGGATAGAAGGGGAACTCCTCTCCTTTCAGACCGGACTTGTTCCTGCTATCGTCCACACTAAGGACACCTCTCCCTCCTTCTAGTACATTGGTGACCTGCACCATTGGGACCTTGCCCATTCCGCTCCAGTCGAATTTCTCTACATTGAGTCTGACAGAATCCAACTGGGCGATATCCACTTTGAAATCCTCATAAGCGAATCTGCAATCCGAGCCGAATAATTCCAGATTACCGGCCACAGTGACCCCATCGAAGAGGAAGTCACGGTCTTTCTTGACCGTCAGTTGGCGGCCATCCGGGTAAATACTCACGCGCTGCGAATCACTTAGATTGATCTTCCGTACGCCTTTCAATAGTAGGTCGTAGTTGATCAGATTCAAGGTAGCATTAGCCTCTGTTCCGATATCAGAATTGAAAAGCAGGATATCATAATCCCTCTTTCCTGCCCGATTCATCACATAGTCTTCCAGTTTATCCCGTACGATCACATAATCGGATTCCAGGTCATACTGCAGGAAACCTTGATTGGCCAGAATGATCAATTGGCGTTTGGCCACATCCGGTGGCAATCGGGTAGCCCGCGCAAAATCACTTGCGTAGAATCCATCTCCGAATTCCTTGACCAGGTCACGGACACGCACCAGTGGGTTGATAGGGTCGATTCCCTGTAAGGCATAATACCTACGCTCCTGATAATAATCTTTGGACTCGAATGCCGCTTTTGTATTGGAACTGCCGAACAGGTTGCCCATGGTCATGACAGGTTCTCCCAGATTCCAATACAAGGCTTCGAAATACATTTCCAGATCATGATAGGAATTGTAGAAGGGACTTTTGGAGATCCCCTCATCGGTCCTGACCAGACTCAGTAGATTGTCTTCTTTGATGTATCCGAGTTGGACCCCGGGGTGAGTGATGCTATCCTCACTCATGTAAATCGTGATGCGGGCATTATCACTTGCGATCCTATCTGGTCGTATGATGTACGCTAAGGAATTGGAGATCAAGAAGGGGCGGTCATCTCTGTAGATGACCAATCGGGCCGGTTGTTCGACTGTTCCAGTACCGACCAGTCTGCGACCTTTCATCGAGAATCCACCATCATAGACCATGTTGGGGGCGATCTCTTCGATCCGCAATCGCTGTTCATAGGAGTCGAATTGAGGGAAACTGGAATTCTCCTTGTCCCTACCCGCAATGACCTTCTCCTTCAAGCTGCCGAGCAGCGGTCTCTCGAAGAACTCATTGTAGAACAGCACGGAATCGATGTTGTAAGAAGAACTCTTCATTCCGATGGAGTAGGTCTTGAGATCGGCATAGACCTTATCGGGGTCCAAGCCTGCTCTTTGCCAGTCGACCTTCCCATCTTTCCCCTCCCAGTTCTTTGATAAGATATCATACACTCCTGATGTAGCATAGATGTTGGAACTATCCCGTTTGGCATAGCAGACCAGATCGGTGGTCTCAAATATGAGCGAAGGGTCTTTTCCTGGATCGATGGTAAAGCCTGATTCGGACTTATACTTCCACTGTACCGTACTCTTGTCCACCAGCAGGCCATTCCGGTATGCCCGTGCTACCGTTTCATTGAAATCAGTCAGCTTGGACTTCTTTCCTCTGGAAAGTGCCCTCAAGGTCTCTATCCACGCAGAATAGTTCGGGTCAGCAGAGGTCTGTAGCCGAATAGCCGTGCTCAAGAAATCGTGGAATTCTGGAAATGCCCGGAAGCGGAGTTTACCGAAGGTATTGCTCAGTTCATAGATATCTGTTCGCACAGAGGGATCCAGTGCTCCATTCCAGAAGGGCGTGAACTCCTCCTCGATGAACTTCTTTCCTTGCTTTTTATCTTGAGAGATGAAGAGGTCTGAAATCTCTTCCAGGTAGCTGACCTGATCTTCTGAGAATGTCTGAGCCCATAGGCCCATCGAAAGTTGAAGGCATATGGAAACTAATGCGAGGCGGAATATTTGAATCTTAGAGCCGACCAATTGTCATGTGTTTTCTTATGCACCAAACGCATTCCATCAGACTCGGATTGCATGATAAGGCCGTGTGCATCAGTATTATAGAATCCACTCAATACAATGTCAGCACCTTCTGCGGCCAATGATCGAATGACCGAAAGGTTCTGCGTCAGCGTGTTGAGATTGATGTTAGCTAAGATAAGTCCGTACTCACCGGGCTTCATTTCGGTCAGATCGGCTTTATCCACACGAATATTCACACAAGCATTATGCCGCACATTCGATCGCGCATTGTCCACGATGAAGTCTTCTATATCGGTTGCCAGGACTCTTTGCGCACCTTTCTTCTCAGCTAGAATGGCCA
>JABDLZ010000108.1 GCA_013001705.1 Flavobacteriales bacterium | reverse complement strand
AGGTCAAGACCATTGAGCCCGATAAGGACATCTTCGAAGCAGCCAAGCAGTTCTTAGATATGAAGATCCGAAGGTTCCCCGTATTGGAAGAGGGGAAGCTCATCGGTCAGATCTCGCAGAAAGATGTACTGAAAGCCGTGATGAAGCTTAGCCGGAATACTTGGTAGATCACTCCACTTTCAACAAGTAATAGTTCTTCTTCCCACGCTGTAGCAGGATGTAGCGCTCATTGAGCAGGTCATCTGCATCGAGCATCTTCCCATCATCCACCTTCTCCTTGTTGACACTGATGCTGTTCTCCTTGAGGGCTCTACGGGCCTCACCGTTGGATTTCAGAAAACCGGTCTCCCCGGCCAAGGCATCGATGATGGATAGACCAGAATCGAGTTGTATCCTCGGGACTTCTGCCTGAGGTACTCCTTCAAATACGGATAAGAAGGTCTGTTCATCCACCTTCTTGAGGTCCTCAAGCCCTCCTTTGAAGAGCAACTGACTCGCTGCAATGGCCGATTCCAGAGCTTCCTTGCCGTGTACCATGGTGGTCACCTCCTCGGCCAATCTTTTCTGAAGGACACGTTGATGAGGAGCTTCTGTATGCTCTGCTTCCAGGGCTTCGATGCTCTCCTTATCCAGAAGGGTGAATACCCGTATGTATTTTTCGGCATCCTCATCGGAGCTATTGATCCAGTACTGGTAGAATTTGTAGGGGCTGGTCTTCTCGGGATCCAGCCAGACATTGCCACCTTCGGATTTGCCGAACTTGCTTCCATCTGCCTTTTTTATCAAAGGAGCGGTCAGGGCAAAGGCCTCCCCACCGGCCTTCCTGCGGATGAATTCCGTGCCAGTGGTGATGTTGCCCCATTGGTCACTTCCTCCCATCTGCAGCTTGACACCCTTGTGCGCATAGAGCCAGTAAAAGTCAAAGCCTTGGATGAGCTGATAGCTGAATTCGGTGAAGGACATTCCCGTGTCCAGTCGGGACTTGACCGAGTCCTTGGCCAGCATGTAGTTGATGGTGATGTGCTTACCTGCATCACGGATGAAATCCAAGAAGTTCATCTCTTTGAACCAATCGTAGTTGTTGACCACCTCGGCCGAGTTCTCCCCGCAGTCGAAATCCAGGAATTGCTCCAGTTGCTTCCTCTGGCAGTCCAGATTGTGTTGGATATCCTCGATGGAGAGCAATTGTCGCTCGGCCGATTTGCCACTCGGATCACCTACCATCCCTGTGGCCCCACCCACCAGAGCGATGGGCTTATGACCGCAGCGCTGCAGATGGACCAAGAGCATGATAGGCACCATATTACCGATGTGCAGGCTATCGGCCGTAGGGTCGAATCCCACATAGGCTGCCGTCATCTCCTTCATCAGTTGTTCTTCCGTACCCGGCATGATATCGTGGATCATGCCCCGCCAGCTCAATTCTTCGACCAGGTTGTTCATGGGGCGTAAAGATAGGATGGCGGTATTCTTGTCAAAGCATCAGATCTGAGAAGTAATCACTCCTAATACCACCCCTTTATAGTTAATTTGCTCCGCCATGAGCGATCGACCGATCTCCTTTTCCAATACCGAGAAGGCCTTTGCCCATAAGAGCAATGCCGAGCTGAAGAAGGCCTACTGGCTCTTCACTTTGGTCTCGCGCCCCTGGATGGTGAGCATAGCTAAGCATCTCACTCAGTTTGCTTTGACCCTTCACCTACCCATCAAAGGGCTGATCAAGAAAACCATCTTCGCCCAATTCGTAGGAGGTGAGACTGCCAAACAAGCAGATGATAATACCGATGAACTCAGCGCAGCGGGCATCGGGACCATACTGGATTATTCGGTAGAAGGACAGGACGATGAGGCCAGCTTTGACCAAGGCACCGAGGAGATACTACAGACCGTGGATATCGCTGCGGCAGTGGAGATGGTGCCCTTCTGTGTGTTCAAACCTACGGCAGTGGGTAGTATCACCTTGTGGGTCAAGCACAGTGCCGGATTGGAGATAGAGCATCATGAGAAACTGGCCTGGAAATCCTGTCTGGACCGCATGGAGCGCATCTTCACCCGAGCAGCTGAGGCGGGCACTCCCGTGCTGGTAGATGCAGAGGAGAGTTGGATGCAGGATGCGGCCGATCAGGTGGTGGAGGGATTCATGAGCCGCTTCAACAAGGAGAAGGCCATCGTCTACAATACCCTACAGATGTACCGTCATGACCGACTGAACTATCTCAAGCGGATTCATCAGCGAGCGCAAGCACAGGGATGGATTCTCGGTGTCAAGATCGTGCGAGGTGCCTACATGGAGAAAGAACGCGACCGGGCCGAAGAGCGGGGTTATCCGAGTCCCATCCAGCCAGATAAGGCTGCTACGGACCGGGATTTCGATGCGGCCCTCCAGTACTGCGTGCAGCACATCGATAGCATCTCACTGGTCTGTGGGACCCACAATGAGAAGAGCAGCATGTATCTGGTCGATCTCATGGCCGAGCATGGTATCTCTAAGAAGGATAGACGTATATGGTCGGCCCAGCTCTATGGGATGAGCGATCACATCTCCTACAATCTGGCCGATGCCGGCTACAATGTGGCCAAATACGTACCCTACGGTCCTGTGCGCAAAGTGCTGCCCTATCTCATCCGCAGGGCCGAGGAGAACAGTTCTGCTGCTGGACAGACCGGGCGTGAGCTCAGTCTCATCCAACAGGAGATCGCACGAAGGAAAGGCCGGTGATCCAGGTGGACTACTCCAAGCGCATCTATGGATTGGATGTGATGCGGGCCATTGCCATCCTACTGGTGGTGCGCTCCCACGGTGGCATCTTCATCGACCGACTTTTCGATACGCTGCCCTACATCCCATTGCCCGATGGGGTGGAGCTGTTCTTCGTATTGAGCGGATTCCTCATTGGGGGTATCCTTATACGCACCATAGAAAGAGAAGAGGGCATGGGGCTGGGTTCCTTGCTACATTTCTGGAAGAGAAGGTGGTTCCGTACGCTACCCAATTACTACTTGATCCTCATCCTGAATGTACTCTGGGTCCACTGGGGTTGGAACGACAATAAGATGGAGTATTTCGGCTGGGAGTTCTTCCTCTTCGTGCAGAACTTCTCCGACTCCTTTTATGGGTTCTTCTGGGAGAGTTGGAGCCTGAGTATCGAAGAATGGTTCTATCTCATTTCCCCTATTCTGATCATCCTGCTACACCGACTTCTTGGACTTAAAAAGGCCATCCTCTATTCCTCCCTGATGCTCATCGTCTTCTCCATCGCCTATCGCTATTGGATATTGGAGCCCCCCAGTGATTATTTCTGGTGGGATGTCCGTTTCCGTAAGGTCGTATTGAGCCGACTGGATGCGATCATGTTCGGTGTGCTAGGTGCCTACCTGAGTGCTTTCCACAGTCGCTTCTGGACCCGCATCAAATGGCCAGCACTTATCCTCGGAGTGGCACTATATCTGGCTGACCGAATCTGGGGCGGAGGTTGGTCCTCGCTCTATGGGCAGGTCTTTGCGCTGAGCCTGCTCTCGCTGAGTTGTGCCTTGCTTTTACCCTGGGCCTCATCCGTCAAGGACTTCAGGATCGGTTGGCTCGGTCGCAGCCTGACCTTCATCTCCTTGATCTCCTATAGCATGTATTTGGTCAATCTCGGTCTGGTAGCGCAGGTCATCAAGACGCATTTCCTCCCAGAGACGGTGAGCCAAGAGGCCTTGTGGTATGCCATCTATTGGGTGGTCGTGTTCCTCTTCAGTACCGTGCTCTATGCCCTGTGGGAGCGGCCAATGATGGATCTGCGAGATCGTTGGGGGAAGTCCGGTGCTTGAATCAATCGGAAAGGGCCTCGGCCACTACGAACACGCTTCCGGTTATGAGGATAAGGTCTTCCGGAGCAGCCGCTTCTCTGGCCGCTGTAAGGG
>JABDLZ010000107.1 GCA_013001705.1 Flavobacteriales bacterium | reverse complement strand
GTATTCATCTTTTCCAGATCGGCTTCATCATAGCCGTAGCCAGCACCATCTATGTGATAGACATTGGCCGGTGTGCCTCCTGGGAATCGGAGCACATTAGGCCGGATCGATTTTATCAATTCGATAGCGTCCGTTTCCCCTTGGAAATGGAAAAAGAGGTTCTCGGCATTGAATCCGTTCAATCGTGGTTGTACGATGTTTCCTGTTTGCTCGATCACAGGATCTGTGTCGGTCACCTCTTGGGTGACTTCCTTGCTATTGGTGCAGAACTTGAGAAGCAGCCCTGCTATGAGCATAGGTATGAGCAAGGTGTATTTCATGCGGTGGCTACGTCTTTAAAGGTTTTTTTGCTCTGCCTGAGCTGATACATATGGATACGGTCCATTTCGTAATATCTGTAGATCAAGATGCCCATGGTAAAAGCCTGCGCAGCAAATATGGTCAGATATCCATTGGTAAAGCTGTCCAGACAGATGGCTAGAAGGCAGAATTTCAGGGTCACCATGAATGGGTCGGACCGATAGTATTTGATCCGACTGGCAAAGTAGAAGGAGAATAGGAATTGAAAATAGAGGATCATCGCTCCTAGGATTCCATACATGAATATCTGCCCCACTACCCCGATATCGGAGATGAAGAAATAGCCTAGGAAATGGGTATATCCTCCATAGACCCATCTACGACTGACCTTTCCGCTACCCAGAAGTGGATTCTTCTTGATATAGATGAATGCGGTTTCCAGTTCGCTGATACGGATGTCTTGATCCACGCTGGTACCGTCCACTTGATCGGCCACCTCCAATACCTCTCCGAACATCATCACATAGCGATCCACGAAATCGGGTCTGAGGATCGCAACTGAGCCTAGGATGAGCAGAGTGGGTATGCCGAATCGAACGACATTCATGATCTGTGTTTTGATCGGAATGGAGAACAGCAGAAAGGTCACCAATGCAATACCTGTCACAGCCATTGTAGTGCGATCCAGGCGGAATAGGACGATATAAGCAATGAATACTGCAGCGTAGATGAGCAAGCGATAGCGTTTCTTCAAAAAGGCCTTGACCGTATAATAGATCGAGCCGAAGAACATGAACCCCGTCTGGAACTGATAATACGCTTCACCACCCTTGGCCTCGTGTGCAGCGGCAAAACCGGTCTCTTTGAACTGAAGTGGGTCCGTCAGTAGGGACATACCATAGAAGAAAAGGATACTGAACCACGCCACTACCACCATCGCGCGTTCCACCATAGGCATGGTGACCTTCCCTTCCCGCAATAGATTATAGGTGATCAGACCACCGAATAGCAGATAGAATTCCCGCATGGTGGCGATGCCATAGGTAAGAGGCTGTCCCCATTCCCTCCAAGCTGAGAAGGCAGGTATGAATGGCAGGAAGAAGAAAACAGCCATCAGCGTTTCGAGATGATTCAACCGGTAGTTCTTCTCGTAGACCCGCTTGAATATGCGATAGGCGATGTAGCCCCCTAAAAAGATGAGATAGAAACCCTCAGCGACCAGTTCTTCGATATTGAACATACTCACGAGCAGCACCCGGTAGGTCAACAGGAAATTGATACACAGGAACACGAAGTAGAGGTCCTTCTTTTCTACATGGAGCAGTCCAGAAAGACTGGATTTGCGGTGATCCGATATGTGTTCGCTTGTGTCCAATGAATCAGGTGGCTCGGGTCAAGAGCTCAGCCAATGGTCGAGGTTGCGATCGATCAATGCGCTCAATTGCTGGATGTCTTCACGGAAGTATTCCTGGGTCAATCGGGCTTTCAGATCAGGGTCCACTTTGACCTTGACCACATTCTTAGCAGTCACTGCCGATTTGAATTCCACCAATTTGCTCTGCCAAGAATCCGGCAAGGCCCTTTTAATGCGCTCTTTGGTCTCCGAGTATCCGTTCAGTGCTTTGATGAGTCCCGGGTTCTTTGGCATCCCGCTCGGGTTGAGTTTCATATCCAGGTCGATATCCGTGGGATAGTCCAGCTCCAAATAGCTGAAGAGTTCACGGGCTAATTTCTCAGGCTCCTTGAGATCATCGGTCAAGAATACCTTCAGTTGGGGAAAAGCCTCTTTATAGGCCTTCACCCGTTCATAGTACAGACTGTTTCGCAGATAATCATATCCATTGGCCATGGAGATACGTGCGGCCACATGCTCGTCTTTGATCGCTTCTTCAAAAGGAAGTTCCTCGTATCCATTCTTCACCAGCATCATGTAGTGTGAGAAAGAACGCTCGACCGGTTGGCGCAGTATGGCCACCAGTTTGAGTTCTTGGCATCTATCTCCGTAGAAGTGCTTGAGATTCCTGATGCTATCCTGGTACTTGCTGAGATTGGCCACTGAAGCATCGCATATACGATGGTCGGCCGGCACATTCCTGTAGAGGGCTTTGTAGTCATCTAAATCCCTCACCTGCCGACTCCGTATACGGGAAGGGACTTCATCATCTGCCTTATTGAAATAGGCCATGAAGCCTGGTTCTTTGCGTGGCATGGATACCTTGGGGTGCTGTTGCACGAAATAGGCCAATGTGGTCGTCCCACTTTTGGCAGCACCTATCAAGAAGATGTCGGGTAGTCGATACGTTTCGTTCTCCTGTTCAAATCGCATGTTGGTAATACGTGTTTGCCCTGTATATGCGTTACGCTAAATTGCGTAAATCGCATGAGCAAACCATTGTCAAAGTACGGGCTATTTAGAGCTAAGAACGCAGCGTGAGAGTAAGTTACCAAGGACAAGAGGTGAATCTGCCTGACTTCATTATCGTAGGGGCAGCTAAGTGTGGTACGACCAGCCTCTATCGCATGTTGGCAGAGCATCCAGAAATCTACTTTCCGCCTTCTGAGAAAGAGCCCTTCTATTTCTGCTTCCAAGGTAGAGAACCCATGGAACTGAATGATATCACCCGCAAGCGTGTCATCTGGCGCACGAGTGACTATCTGAATCTCTATGAGCCGGCCCATGAAGGGCAACGATGTGGTGATGCTTCCACCGCCTACCTCTACAAGCACGATGAGTCCATCGCAGAAATGGAACGCATGTATGGTGATCGGCTAGAGGATGTCCGCATCACGATCATTTTACGTAATCCGGTGGATAGGGCCTATTCCCACTACAATTTCTTGGTGCGAAATGGCTACGAGGACCTGGAATTTGCAGAGGCCATCCGGCCAGAAGTGATCGCTTCCAGAAAAGAACGGAGATGGGGATTCGACTATCTCGAGTATGGAGACTATGCCGATCAGGTGGCACACTACGTCAGTCGTTTTCCTCAGGTGAAGATATTCTTGATGAGTGACCTCGACCGCCCCCAGCAACTCATGGATGAGATGACCCGATTCTTGAACATACGCCCTATCGAAGTGCGGGAATCGGTCCAGGCCAATCCCTCTGGAGTACCGAAGAGCAGATTCCTGGTCGATCAGATGAGGAAGAACAAGATGATGAAGTGGATGGTGAATCAATTCCCGGAGGATACCAAACATCGATTGCTCAATACCCGGGACCGCATGATGAACAGACTCCTGGTCAAGAACCCGATGCCCTCGGACATCCGCGAGATGCTCAGGCAGCATTACTCGGAGGATATCGAAAGGTTGGAATCGATCATAGGTCGTAGTCTCGCACATTGGTAAGGGTCATGGAATTCTCTCGTCAACCCTTTCTGTTCGTAGGTGCGGCCAAGGCTGGCACCACATCCATCTATCACTACCTCAAGCAACACCCTGAACTACATATCCCGAAGAAAGAGACCTTCTACTTTCTGCGCGACATCTATACGGACAATGCACTGGAGTATCCTTATCAACGGTCACCAGAGGATGTGATCCTGGACAGCGCCTCCTATGAGAGACTCTATGAGAATACAGGCGGCAAGGTCACTGGGGAGGTAGGCACCGGATACCTCTATCATCATGAGCAAAGCATCCCTCGCATCAAAGAGGTCTTTGGAGAAGAAGTCAATATCCTGATCATCCTTCGTGACCCTGTAGAACGGGCCTATTCCTCCTACAATCACTTCGTCAAGGACATGCATGAACCGCTGACTTTCAGACAAGCATTGGAAGAGGAGTCATCCAGAGCCCAGCAAGGATGGGATTTCATGTGGCATCATCGTGCGCTTGGATGTTACGCGCAGCAAGTCAGGGCCTTCCTGCAGGCCTTCGACAAAGTCAAGGTGCTCCGCTATGATGATCTGAAGAATGCACCGGCTGAGACCATGCGTGAGATCTTTCGATTCATCGGGGTCGATCCATCTCTTGAGGTGACCACGGAGAAGCAATTTAATCCATCCGGAACTCCGCGTAGTGCATTCCTGCAGAAACTGCTCATCCATGACAATCCGCTCAAGCGATTGATCAGGCCGCTCGTTCGTTCGTTGATGAGCAAAGAGCGCAGGGAGAATATCCGTAAGGAATTGAAGAGCATGAACTTGCGTGACTATGAGCAGATGGATCCCGAACTACGCACTGAGTTGAGGTCCTATTACGCTCAAGATATCCGTGAATTGGAGGCGCTTACCGGTCTGGATCTATCAGACTGGAAATAGCTTAAGACCACAGACTGCTCGGTCTGAAAAAGGTGGCAACCTTATACTTCTTCCAGATATGATAGGCTCCTATGATATTCCAAGTAGCAGTAGCGATCAAGGTCGCAAAGGCTGCTCCTTCCATGCCGTACATCGGGATGAGGATCAGGTTGAGAACGATGTTCAGCGTAGTGGTAATAGCCACCAGTCGAGTAAAGAACACCTGATTGCCTGTCATGTTCAGGAAGATGGCCACCATCCCACATGAGGCATTGAATAACTGGGTCAAAGCGAATATCTGCAAGGTACGACTGCCATAACTGAAATCAGGCTCCACCAGCTCCAGGACCGTAGCGGGAAAGATCATGAGCAGAATCGATACCGGGGCTGCAAATAGGAAGATGAACTTGGTCGTACGAGCGATAAGCCCATTCAGTTTATCCATCTTACCTGACCAGAAGAGCTCGGATATCTTTGGCATTCCTATACTCTTCATGGCCCCGATCATGAAATTGGTGATCACGGAGATCTTGAGCGCCACCGTGAACACACCCACATCTCCCGTACTCTGTGACTCGAAAAGCCCGAGCATCACCGTGTCCACACGTCCATTGAGCAGTTGGATGAAGCTGGTCAGGATCATCGGGAGTGATGTGATCAGATGTTCTTGGATGGAGAATTCCGTAGTACTAGGAGAGGATTCTTTTACCGATTGTCCCTTGAAATATCGCCAGATGTAGATCAAGGTGAATGCTGCTGCGACCACGGCACCCAGCAGGTAAGCAGCCATGGGATAATAGGATTGCAAAGTGTAGAAGGATGCAATGATCAGGACGACCAGAGTCACTGTGTGGATACCCAGATTGCGGAAGAACTCAGAGACGTGTACCTGTTTCAATCCACGGATGAACTCCACATTGAGCGCTGCCACCACGCTGAGAGGTAGAATGAGTGCGAGTATCTGAAAGGGGAGGATAAGTGCGGGGTCGTCATAGAATCCGATCGCAATCGACTCAGCTCCTAGATACAGCGCGATGGCGATCAGGAAGCTGAGAGGGATGATGATCTTCAGTATAGCGGTGTAGAGCTTCCGTATCTTATGGAAGGCGGATTCCGCATTGTACTGGGAAACGAATCGTACCACCGAGGTGTTGAATCCCAAACAACTGAGCATGACCAGGATTCCGAGAAAGGCCAGAGAAAGATTGTAGATCCCAATTCCTTCATCTCCTAATTTACGGGATATGAAGAGCATCAGCCCGTAGCTGACCACCATGTTGAGGAGTCGATAGATGAAGGCCATCGAGCCTCCCTTGAGGACTTCCTTGAAATCGGCATCCTGAGCCCCATCTCGAAGAATGATGCGCTTGAGTTTATCGAGCACGTTGGCTAGCGGTTATTTTTGAACTCTTGGTCAGAAATCACGTATGAAAGAGGGACAGAATCACCTTGGATGATCATCAGTAGCAAGTATAGATATTTATTCATAGAGCTACCCCTGACGGCCAGCACGGCTATTGCTAAGGAATTGACCGAGAACTATGCCGGTCAGACCAGGCATTACAAGCACGCCACCTACCGCACCTTCCTGAAGTCGGCCACGGACGAAGAGAAGTCTTACTTCACCTTCATCGGTATCCGCAATCCCTTGGATCAAGCAGTGAGTCATTACTACAAGTATCTGAATGACCACAAGGGGAAATACTCCAATCCTCAACCCAGAAGGAGTGGTCGAGTGAAATACTGGCTGAATGAACGCGGCCATCAGAAACGATATCGCTTCATCCATGAGCAGAAGGCAGACTTCGCCCAGTTTTTCCTGAAATTCTACACTAGACCTTATCTGGATTGGAGCTTGATGGATCAAGAACGAATGGACTCGGTCATCCGATTCGAACACATTCAAGAAGATTTCCAAGCCACATTGGAGGCGATAGGAATCGAGGCAGTAAGGCCCTTACCGATTGTGAATCAGACCCGTAGCAAAGAGAAGACCTTCTGGGAGTACTATGATTCTCTAGAGCTACGCGTGCGTGCTGCACGGGTTTTTGGTCCTTATCTGGAGCAATGGGATTACGCATTACCGGCAGAGTGGGATGTACAACCGGAGGTCAAAGCCTGGGAGTCACGCTTCCAAAGGGACCTGAAGTTGAAGAAAATGTACTGGTCTATATTGACCTGATTGGAGTTAAGTAATTGATAATCAGATACATGAATCTTATAAGTGTAGAAATCATTTGTCGATCATATCGGATTATCCATCTGAAATAATAATGGATTGGACGGCTAAATACTAGGATTTTATCGAAGAATGATCGAAATTCGTAATCCTCTTCGGAGGAACAGGATACAGACACGTGAAGAACCGACTATCATATTATGAGAAATATGCCTATGGCATAATGGACGTAG
>JABDLZ010000106.1 GCA_013001705.1 Flavobacteriales bacterium | reverse complement strand
TTCCAAGAGCGTTCAAGAGATCGCATCACGTAAGATGTCATCTGTCCGGGGGCAATTCCCTTCTACAGAGGAAATGTTCTTCCTTGGAAAGTCCAACGGAGACACGGTAGATTGCGGATGCCTGGGTGAGAGCACCACGGTACGGGTACGTTGATGCCGACCGTCAATCTGAAGAATTCCAAAGTCCTTATGGCCATGCTCATGGTCATAGGGACTTTTTTCATGACCTGCAAGAACGATATGGAGGTCGTACAGGAGCTGGGGGAAGAGGATACCGCCCCTTTCCAGACCGTGTATGATGGTCATTACACCTTCACAGATTCAGGTCGGATACGGAATGTGCTCCTGGCCGGTAAATTGGAGCAATTCATCCAAGACTCGGACTATACCCGCGTATCGGCAGGTCTCACCTTAGAGATATATGATCGGGCTGAGAGGGTGGCCGGACTCCTCTCTGCCGATAGCGGCCTGTACTTCGAAGCGACCAATGTGATGGAGGCCCAAGGCAATGTCATTTTCACCAATCCGAGCGGAGATAGCTTATTCACCGAGCAACTCATCTGGCTCAGTGATAGCAACCTCATCCAGACCGATAAGGAGGTACAGATCATACGGGATGGGACCGAGATTCGGGGCAAGGGAATGCGGGCCAATGAGGATTTCAGCCGCTACAGTATCTTAGCACCGGTAGGAGATATCACCCTGCCTGAAGATTTGACCAACGATGGATCTGAAGAAGATCAATGATTTCCTAGAGAAATTCTGGCTGACCGTAGCCATCGGTACCACGCTGTACGGCATCTATTTCATCAATCAATTCGGCTTGGAAGGGAATTGGATGTACGCCCTACTCCCATTGGTGGCATTCGTATTCTACGGCATGCGGAGGTCTATGCGCAAGCGTATGGAGAAGGACCGCCCTGATGACTGAACCCGACATCCAGCCCTGATCCATGGAGACCACCCTTCTCATCATTCTCGCATCCTTACTGCTATCCGCATTCTTCTCAGGCATGGAGATCGCGTTCATCTCGGTCAATCGTCTACAGGTCGAGCTCGAACTCAAGCAAGGGCGATATATCGCACGCATCATCGATTGGTTCCTACGTCAAAAGGCGCGCTTTATAGCCGCAATGCTCGTAGGCAACAATGTCGCTTTGGTCATCTATGGGATATTCATGGCCAAGGTCCTCGAGCCCTACATCGAGCAATACCTCTGGGCCAATGAACTGTTCGTATTGCTCATGCAGACCCTGGTCTCGACCCTGATCGTATTGGTCACGGCCGAGTTCCTTCCCAAATCCCTATTCAGGACCAATCCCAACGGATTCCTCAATGTACTCGCTATTCCTGTCCTCATCGTCTATATCGTTCTCCTCATACCGGCCCTGGTGATCACATTCCTCTCAGAGATCATCCTCAAGGTCTTATTCAAAGTAGAACGAGATCGCCAGGAGGTAGTCTTCAATCAAGTGGACCTGCACAATTTCCTTCTGGAAAAGACCAGCGCCATGGATGATGATGAAGAGGTGGAGACCGAGATCCAGATCTTTCAGAATGCTCTGGAGTTCTCCAAGATCAAAGCACGTGAGTGCATGATACCACGCAATGAGATACGTGCAGTGGATATAGATTCTCCTTTGAATGAACTGACCGAATTATTTGTAGAGACCGGCCACTCCAAGGTCTTGGTATTTCGAGAGAACATAGACCATGTCATCGGTTACGTGCATAGTAGCGAACTCTTCAAGCACCCTGAATCGGTCAAATCCATTCTCCGGCCCATCGCCATCATCCCAGAGAGCAAGACGGCCAATGACATTCTGGAGCAGCTCATCAGCCAGCGCAGGAATGTGGCTGTGGTATTGGATGAGTATGGCGGTACGGCCGGCATGTTGACCATCGAGGATGTTATCGAAGAACTCTTTGGAGATATCGAGGATGAACACGATAAAGAAGCCCTCATCGAGCAGGATCTGGGAGATGGTCGCTTTAGATTCGCTGCCCGTCACGAAGTGGATTATCTGAATAGCACCTATGGGCTCCAACTTCCTGAAACCGATGAATTCGATACCCTAGCAGGTTTGATCCTCCATTATCATGAGGACATCCCCCAACTCAAGGAGCGGATCATCGTACACCCTTATCGATTCACCGTGACGAAGGTCGAAGGGCATCGCATAGAAGAGGTGGAACTCACTGTTTTGCAGGGGCGTTGACTTTCTTTTGTTCTGCGTTCGCACTATATTCGCGCTCCCCCGAAAAATCGGGTATTCAATAACAAGGACTTACAGAAAAAGACATGGCTGTAATAGGAAGCATTAGAAGACGTTCGGGTCTATTGATCATCATCATCGGATTAGCGATGCTCGCATTCATCATGGGAGACATCTTTGGAAGCGGTGGTGGAGGATTCTTGAGTCAAGACCCCGTCACTGCGGGTGAAATAGATGGCGAGCCCGTTTCACTCCAAGACCTCGAAAAGCGCACTGCTTACTGGAGTACGCTTTATGGCACATACTACCGCAATCCGATATCTCAGGAGCAAGCTCGACAGATCGCTTGGGACGATATCCAGTATGACCGTGTGCTCAAAGAGCAGTTCAATGAAGTAGGTCTGGCCCTTCCGCTCGAAGAATATGACGACATCCGTTTCGGAGAAGGAGTTCTTGATGAATTCAAGACCTCACAGAACTTCAAAGGGGAAGATGGGAATTTCGACCCTTCTCTGGTGAGAGCCACCTATGAGAATCTGATGAATTCCAATGTAGAGGTGTGGAACTCTGAGAAGTATCGTCTGACACGCAAGCAGATGACCAACAAATACAACGAGCTCATATCCAAGGCGATCATCGCCAATTCTCTAGAGGCGGAGAACAGCTACATGGACAAGAATTCCGCAGTGGATATCCAATATGTGCTCAAGCGATATAGCGCAATTCCAGATAGCACGGTCTCAGTCAGCGATAGCGATATACGCGCTTACTTCAGCGAACACAAGGATGAAGCGCGCTATCAGCAGACCGCAGGCCGGGACATGGAATTGGTCAGCTTCTTGGTAGAGCCCTCTGAAGAAGACATTGCTGACATTGAACAAGACGTACAGCAGTACATCCAGGAATTCAAGGATGCTCCGAATGATAGTGTATTCACCGTGGTCAACAGTGATACCAAACGCTACACTGCCATCGCGTATACCCGTGCAGAATTGGACAGCACCACGGCAGAAATGATCTTCTCAGCGGAGAAAGGAGATGTGGTAGGGCCTGTTGAAGACGGGGATGTGATCAAGCTCATCAAGATCCTCGGAGATGAGGCGAAAGAAGAGGCCACCGTGCGCCATATCCTCATCAAATCCGACCCATCCAATGATGAGGAGATGAAGAATCGCGCGGATAGCATACTCCGAGCCATCAAACGTGGTGCTGATTTCGAAGATATGGTCACCGAATTCTCAGATGATCCTGGTTCGGTCAACAATGGAGGTAAGTACGAGTGGTTCCCACGTGGACAAATGGTCAAGGAATTCGAGGATTTCAGCTTTGACGAATCTGTAGGTTCACTGGGCGTAGTGAAGACTTCCTTTGGATATCACATCATCGAAGTACTGGACAGACGCAGTGAGCCTCAAAAAGAAGTGGCTGAATTCATCAAGAACATCAGACCCAGTTCAGATACGTTCGACCAGGTATATGAAGATGCCAGTGCCTTTGCCCTGGATGTAAAGGATGTGGATTCTTTCCGCTCATTGGCGCAAGAGCGGGGCTATGAGGTCAAAACAGCCGCAGGCATACGCCCAAGTGCACGCAGCGTAAGTG
>JABDLZ010000105.1 GCA_013001705.1 Flavobacteriales bacterium | reverse complement strand
GTGTATGGGATGATGAGGGCCATCAAGCGGGAGAAGCAGATAAAGAGATGGTCAAGAGAGAAAAAAGATTTCCTGATAGAGACACAGAATCCGGAGTGGGATTTTCTTAATGATGAGATACTAGGAATAGATACAGAATGATCATTCTCTGAAGTACAGAAGGATTTCTCCGTTCGCCTTTGGCTCAGTCGAAATGACGGTCTATAATAGTGTAATCTGAAACCAAGTCATTTCGAGCGAACGGACGTGAGCCGAGAAATCCCTAGAATCCACACACCACCGCCCAATCCACAAACCGCCCCATATGTCCTATAATTTATATTATGTTAACCAGCACCTCAGATTAGCAGTCAGGAGATTCGGTACACTCTGCCCTCTTACTCTATCTCCGCTTCGAAGGTTCCTTCTACGATATGTACCTTGGAAGTTCCTCCAGGCATCTGTCCCACGAATTCAAAGGTCCCTTTCACGCGAGTGGCCGAAACTTCGGTGAAAATGAATTCTCCTGTGGGCTCATCATCTGGGAATTGATAACCGGGAGCCACGAAATCATTACGCTCGTGGATCCACGTGTTTCCGGATATCTCGAATGCCATCAAAAAATCTTCCACCTGACCCAACTGTACATCGGCCATGGTCATATTCTCTCCGAATTGCCATAGAGTATATCTTTCTTCGGTCCAGGTGCTATCCATGACTCCTATCTCGAAGTAATCGGGAACATTTCCGGCATTTCCAGTCACTAGTCGGGCTTTGACATATTCGGATGGGACCCTGAAGGTGGCTGTATCGATCATGGCGCTGAAGCC
Source organism: Flavobacteriales bacterium (assembly GCA_013001705.1). NCBI lineage: Bacteria > Pseudomonadati > Bacteroidota > Flavobacteriia > Flavobacteriales > Flavobacteriales bacterium. Next base: position 7,479 of record JABDLZ010000105.1, on the reverse strand, counting down.
ATATTCTCCAGAGGCTCCTCCTCCTGAGCCTCCTGATGGGGAATTATCCTCTTTGGAACAGGCCACCACCAGCATCAGTAGGCAGATACTCAGCGGTATAGAGGCAATGTGATTTCTCATATATCTATAGGTTTAATAGGTTTCAAACTATTTACCTATCGATAAAGCACGGCCCATGTGAACATTAAGCACAGAAAAAAGCCCCTATCTCTAGAGGCTTTCTGTAGTTTGTATGTAGGGTGGTCACCTAAGACTGTGGCTCCATGCCTCTGGTATCGTAGTAGAAACGCTCTTCGATGATTTTGCCATCCTTCCATTTCTGACGGGCGACTTCTTCCATCTTCATGCGATTGCCGTCCTTGAAGCTCATATCGGTCCAAGTCTCGACCATGGTGACTCCAGCTTCATCATCGGCTGTTACAGCTCGTACTCCGCCATCGTGCACTTGATCCACTTGGCTATACCAATTCTTCTGGAATTCCCGGTTGGCCTCTTTCCCCTCGCGTACCTCTCCGGTACACTCGATCATTTTGACATCATCGTGATAGAACTTCTCAAAGGCCTCCAGGCTCTGCCCTTGGCCCACCATTCCGTACATCTCTGATATCTTGTCTTTCAAACTCATCCTTTCTAGGTTTTAAAGTGAACTATCAAGATACACATTCAGAGTCGTAAAGCCATGGCACACAATGAAAAAAGGTCACCCCGCTATTGGTGACCTCTTTCCTTGAACGCTGTGACGTTCTTAACGTGAAAAGCAACCTATTAGAATTCTTCTTTCACTTCTGGGCGCTCTTTGAAGGTGACCGCCTGGCCATCCTCATTGACCGTCCATTTGACATGTTTGGTACCGTCCTCTTCTTTGACCACGAGCCGCTCGAGCTCATAGTCATCTCCGTACTCTATGACCATGTCGATCACCAGTCGGGTCTTGACTCCTCTTTTCTTATAGGTGAAGCCGACTCCGGCCTCTTCTGCGTGTCCTTTCAATTCTTCCAGCTCTTCAAAACTGGTAGCCGCACTCACCGGATAGGAAACGGTGGTGTAGCTATCATCGATGGTCACGCTGGTGACGGTCTTGCTCTTCAAATCGGTGTCTGTACCGGTCTCAGTGGCTATGGGTGTGGCAGCCATCATGGCGCCTGTAACGAGATATGCGATTGTGTGTATCATAATCTTGGTATTTATTATTTCGGATGATCACTCATCCTCTTCTAGGTTTACTTTATGTTGTTCTATTGTGATATGGGTATTCTTCATTTCTGTATGCACCGTCCCTGTGCGAGTCCCTTCAGAACTCTTCTCTGACGGTATCCGGTCGCTCGAATCCTACGGCTCTTCCAGAGGTATCGACCGTCCAGAGGAGGTGCTTGACTCCGTCCTGTTCATTCACGACCACCCGCCTGACCTCGAAATCATCTTCGGCCTCATTGACGATGCACATATCGATGATCAAACGCTCATTACTTGGGCTCTTTTCATACAGGAGCCCCATTCCGGACTCGATGGCCGAGGTCCTTATATGTTCCAGCTCCTCTGTCGTGCTTTCCACACTTACCGCATAAGCGATGGTGGTGTAGGCTTCCAAAGTGAGTGAGCAGGTGCTGTGATCGGTATTCGGTGTGTGGATGATGGGTGCGGCACAGAGTGCGGCTCCGGTGAGAATAGTGGCTAAGGTGATGGACATGATCTCAGGGTTTTCGAAGGAGGATATTCATCGAACATCCACCTTCCGGTTTCTGTAAGTATGTCGTTCGAGTAACGCTTTCGGTTACACGGAATTGGCCGATTTAGGTCGAACGGTCGTATGATCTGGACCAGCGGTTATGGTAGAAATCACTATTAGTCACGAATGATTTTCATGGAGATCCTTTGAACTTTATCTGCATTTTTAGGGGCATGAAACACACCCGACTCCTCTCCTTTTCTTCTCTGCTTATTCTCGCGTTTCTTCTGCCACTAGCCCACTGGGCGCAGTACCAGACGCCCAACACCGGAGTGAACTGGGACATGGGTGATCTCGTGGCGGCAAGTGGAGGCACAGTGACAGGAAATGCCACAGGGGGCTACTTGATCCATGATGATCTGATCCTCTCTGAGACCGATACCTTGAACATCGCTGGAGGTGTTCTCATTGCAGTGAACAATGCTGAGGCCTTGATGGAGATCTACGGCACCCTATATCTGGGTGAAGAAGGAAGCAGTACGACCATATTTCCTTTCTCAAGCATAGAGACTTATGAAGGATGGCGATTCGAGTCCACGTCCACGGTCCTGATCGAATCAGTGGACTTCGAAGGAGGTGGTGGACTGAAGGTGTTGACAGAGAATTTCACCATACGGTACTCTGGGGTCAATGAGCAGCAGCACATTGCCACCAACAATGCAGCACTGGAATTCTTCGGAGGAAGTCCGGTGGTCTTTTTCTGTGATTTCCAGGATAATCAAGGGTCAGCTATCAGCACACCCTCCAATATCCCTTGTTCTCCTTTGATCACGAGCTGCGTATTCGTCAATAACAATACCGAGAACACCAATCGACCACAGATCAATCTGGGTCCCTCCCTTCCCGATGTACCTACCATACTTAATAATGTCATCGTTAGTTCCGATGGGCTCTATGATCAGGTAGGTGGAATCGCCTGCGCCTCACTTTTCGGGGATCCGAGCAGCTACATCGTCCAGAATTCTCAGATCAATATGAATCGATACGGGCTGGCCTTCATCGGAGGGAATATCGATGCCACGGTATATACAAGCGCCTTTACCGATAATGACATACAAGGGGATCCCCTACTCGGTGGCAGTGGAATCAATTTGAATGGTACGGCCTCCTCCTCTGCTCTGCTCTATGACAATTATTTCGCGGGCAATCTCTGGGGGATCACCGTGCAGAACGATTTCCAACTCGATCTCGGCAATCCGGATATTACCGCAGATAGTCCGGGCAATAATACATTCAGTGAGAACGGGAATGGCGGTGTGACCTATGCGCTTTACAACAACACCCCCTCTCCCATCCCAGCAGTGAACAATTGCTGGATAGAAGGTCAGATATCGCTCTATGAAGAGATCGAAGAGGTGATCTATCATGAACTGGATGATGCCTCACTCGGCTTCGTGGATTATTCCTTTGCCCAGTGTGCCGTGGGAGTGGGTCTGGAGGAAAATACCGCTCAAGCCATGACGGTCTATCCCAGTCCGGCCTCTTCTGAGATCCGTGTCATTCTCCCTCCTGCCTTTCAAATGGGGGATATCGAGATCATCGACCTGAATGGACGGAGTATAAAGACCGTGCAGAATGTGCGCTCCGAAATGGCGATAGATGTCTCTGATCTTGAGCCGGGGACCTATCTGATCTCTCTCAGCAAGGATAAGGAAGCGGTTCAGCAGCTGATCCTCATCGATTGATCAACTCGCAAAACTCGAACTCCTCCGTCTTGTGTCGGGATTGACGGTCATGAAGCAATTGGTCGTTCTCCAACCAACTCTTGAGATTGACCATCCAGAAACTCCAGCCGTTGCTGCAGCCCAAATGGAGGTTCTTCTTGGTCTCATCATCGGTAGGCATGCCGCTCTGCTCCAATCGGAGCAAGGTGTCGCCTTCCCTCACCTCTACATCTACAGTGCATGTGCACTTATCTGATGCAAAGGTGAATTCCATATGCCGCTTGTCCCTATCCAGCCGGGTGATGGTACCTTGTTCGGTGTGCGGATAGTTCCACCATTTCCAGGTATAGCTATCGCCTTCCTGAATGGTCTCATCAGGTCTTCTTTCCGTACCGTCCGGTGCGGTATAGCGGGCTTCTTCTAAGAACCAGGTAGCTACTTGCTCTGGGGTGGTCCATGCTTGGAATACCCTAGCCGGGTCGGCTTGTATGAAAATGGAGCGCTTGAATCGGCTCCAGTCGAAATCACTCATGGTCAAGGAGTTAAGAATGTATGACCATGAATATAGGCAGGATCAGCTGAATCGGTTGCGCTCACCCGGGATCTTACGCATGCGCAAGTTCACCGGAGTCACTTCCAGATATTCATCATCGGCCAGATATTCCATGGATTGCTCCAGTGAGAATTCGATCTTGGGTGCGATGCGAGCGGCATCATCTGCACCTGCACTTCGCATATTAGTGAGTTTCTTCCCTTTGATCAGATTGACCTCCAAATCGTTCTCACGCGTATGCTCACCCACTACTTGTCCTTTGTAGATCTGGTCTCCCGGTTCTACGAAGAATCGACCCCGGTCCTGTAGTCGGTCCAGTGCAAAGGCGAGTACTTGCCCTGTCTCCATCGAGACGAGTGATCCTTTGAGTTTGCCGGGGATATCTCCCTTCAAGGGTAGGAACTCACGGAATCTATGGGTCATGATGGCCGTACCGGCCGTAGCGGTGAGGATATTGTTCCGCAATCCGATCAATCCACGAGAAGGAATGTCGAATTCCAGATGCTGTAGATCCCCCTTGGGCTCCATGACGAGCATCTCTCCTTTCCTCTGGGTCACCAGCTCTATGGCCTTCCCGGAATAATCTTCCGGAACATCGATGACGAGGGTCTCATAGGGCTCCATCTTCACACCATCCACTTCTTTGATGATGACCTGGGGCTTTCCTACCTGTAGCTCATAGCCCTCTCTCCGCATGGTCTCGATCAATACAGAGAGGTGCAGGATCCCACGTCCGAATACGTTGAATTTGTCCTCGGTATCGGTATCCTCGATCCTCAGCGCCAAGTTCTTCTCTAACTCCTTGTACAGACGGTCCCGGAGGTGACGTGAGGTGACGAATTTTCCTTCTTTACCGAAGAAGGGAGAATTATTGATGGTGAAGAGCATACTCATGGTAGGCTCATCAACGGCTATGCGCGGCAATGCTTCAGCATCTTCCACATCAGTGATGGTATCTCCGATCTCGAAATCTTCGATACCTACTACGGCACAGAGGTCACCACTGCGCACGGTCTCTACTTTGCGCTTACCCAGCCCTTCGAAGACATGAAGTTCTTTGATGCGCACTTTCTTATTCTCATGCTTCTTGCAGAGCAGATACTCGCCACCTGCATGGATATCCCCGCGCCAGACCCTTCCGATTGCGATACGGCCGGTATAAGATGAAAAATCCAGAGAGGTCACCTGCATCTGTAGGCTCCCTTCGCGGTATGGGGCCGCAGGGATCACTTCCAATATGGTGTCGAGCAAGGGAGTGATATCCTCAGTAGGTGATTTCCAATCGGTACTCATCCATCCTTGCTTGGAAGAACCGTAGAGTGTCTCGAAGTCCAACTGTTCTTCTGTTGCATCTAGATTGAACATGAGCTCGAAGACCTGTTCATGCACCAGGTCGGGTGTACAGTTCTCCTTATCCACCTTGTTGACCACAACGATGGGTTTGAGGCCCAGGCTCACGGCCTTCTCCAGTACGAAACGGGTCTGTGGCATGGCTCCTTCGAAGGCATCTACCAGCAGCAAGACGCCATCTGCCATCTTGAGTACGCGCTCCACCTCTCCACCGAAGTCTGCGTGACCAGGGGTATCCAGGATATTGATCTTGACTCCTTTATACATCACAGCCACATTCTTGGAGAGTATGGTGATGCCTCGCTCCCGCTCCAGGTCATTGCTGTCCAGTAGGAGTTCTTCACGCTCCTTGCGATCATCGAGCACTTTGCACTCATCGATGATCTTGTCTACCAATGTGGTCTTGCCATGGTCTACGTGAGCGATGATGGCGATATTTCGTATTTCCTGCATGGGGTCTTTTCTAGAAGGGCGCGAAGGTAGCTCATCGAAGGCTAGAAGAAACGATCCCAAAAAAGAAAACCCGGACTTTCGTCCGGGCTTCCCACTAATTCTATTTACGCGCTATGTGTCAAGGTTTACGTAGATAGTTCAGTGTAGGTTTCAATAAACTCAGAATATTCTCAAAATCATTTACATATGCTTGAAATACAGGTTGTTACAATTGCGTTTATTTTGAGAATTCGCTGATGACCACCCCATCGTTGATGAGATTGCAATAGGTGATGATCTCTTCTAGGTCGTAGAAATCGAGTTCACCTTCAAATATCCTGTCGGCCACGGCCGGGTACGCTGAGAATAGTCCGATGGCCTGTTTTCTGAATCGCTTGCGGTATACCTTGTGCATACGGCCGTTCATTTCCACGTAACTCTTGATCACGCGTCCATAACTCCCGTGCATACGGATCATCTGGTTGGGCAAACTCTCTCGCTTGACATAATTATGTTCCAGATAGTACAATGCCGGGGAGCCGCTCACAGCGGGTCGTAGGAAATAATAGAAATCATCGATGACCTTGGAGCGGTAGTGCTGCCCATTGATAGAGAAGCCATTGGATTCATTGGCTCTCAGTTTGAAGATATTCCCTTGATCATCGGTAAAGATGATCTTGTTGAGCAGACCTCCGAAGAGCTTCTTGCCATATTCCACCTCTCCATAGATGGTATCATTATCGAAACTGATGAAATAACTGGGCTCTTGCTCGATGGGCTGGTGGGCTATGAGAAGTTGAGCATGGCCTGAGAGACCGAATGAAAGGATAATGGTCAGTAAGAGAATTCTCATTAGTAGAAGCTTCGTGTGCAAGAAAGGGTGTATTCGTTACCGAACACACCCTTCTCATCTGAGCTATTGAAATGTAAACCTCTTTAAACCTGATTCTCCTTCTTCACTGACATCACAATAACTCGTAAATGATACCTGTTTGTTCGGTTCAGGCTTCGTTTACGGGCATCAAGGGCCTTTGGTTACGCAGAATCAGATAAAAATCAATGAAGGAAGACCCACGCAATTCAGCGTAGATTGAATAATGAATTGATATAATTCCTGTATCTATCAGTCTACCAATGACTTGATGTCATCAGCAAGCTCACCCACAGTCACATTCCAATCCAGATGCTGTACAGCGAAATCGTGCATTTTCTGCGGATGGTCGGGCTTCTGCCTCATTTCCAAGGCAAAATCATATACCCGCTGCATATCGATGATACTGTCGTCATTGGGGATGTGCAGGTAATATTGGGCCGCCTCGGTCCCTTCGATATCGGGCATGGTATTGGACTGGATGAAGGGTAGTCCTCTACTGAAATAGTCCCTGCTCTTCAGATTGGTGGTCTCTTCGAAATGGATGAGATAGTTCTCCAGATTGCTAACTCCAAGGTCCACTTCATCGATCAGCTTTTCCAAGTCTGCAAAAGGGAGTCTGCCGGTAAGGGTGACAAAAGGTCGGCCATATCTTTCGGGATGTCGGTCGGCATTGCCCGTGATGTAAAGATGGAAGGGCAGGTCGGGATAGGCTTCGATGCTCTGGATCAATCGGTCCAGTCCGGCCCATTTCTGTTCTTGATTGGATCCTTTCAAAAAGATGATGCGTACCTCTTCCCTTTCCGGAACCTGATAGTTGCGGGCTGGTACAGCCTGGGTATCCACCCCATCCCTGTTATATATGCTATGGATTGCTTTGTTG
>JABDLZ010000104.1 GCA_013001705.1 Flavobacteriales bacterium | reverse complement strand
GGACGGAACAGCTATCGATGGCTGCTCCGGTGCCACAGAGGGCGGATGTCCCTTACCTCCAAATCCAGCACCAGGAGAGGCGACCATCATGAGTTATTGTCAGGATGAGCTTGCAGATGGATTCGTGGCCGATGCGCCCTTCGGCCCGCAACCGGGTGCGGTGATCCGCGCCAGTGTTGCCGCTGCCTCCTGTCTAGAAGACTGCGCGACCGAGGAGGTCATCTACCTGCCCGATGTGCTCGGTAGTGGACCTGCACTGCTCCAGTGCGATGACGAGCCGGCTCCAGCGGGATATACCTTGGCCGCCAGTCAATTCTGTGCCTTGGGCGTATTGGACTCCGATCCTGCCTGTAGCGATATCTCTTGGGACGGCATCTGCCAATCCAGCTACGAGGCCTGCTGGGAACCCGGCTGTATGGACCCCACGGCCTGTAATTACGACCCGGAATCGAATATCGATGACGGTTCCTGTGAGTATCCCGGCTGCGTGGACTGTGCGCTATATGATTTTGCCCCGGTCGACCTCACCAAATCCTTCGACCCGGTGGATGGCATCCAAGATAGGGTACAGGTCAAATGGTTCAAGGATGTGCCTCAGGTGCGCTATAGCGATGAAGATGCCGCTATGTGCGATATCAAGTTCTGGCCCAAGCGCGATTTGGACCCGGTCACGGGAGATCCTATCGGTCCGGCCTATGTGGCTCCGGATACCACCTTCATAAATGACCGTACGAAGACCTACGGGGATGGCTCCCCACGTCAGATCTTCAAGTGGCCGATCAAGTTCCGGGCCGATGGTGCCAACAACAGCAAACGGGCGGATCCCAACATCCGCTACGAGTGGCAGGTGCGCTGCGAGTGCGGCCATAGCGGCACGGGACCGGAGTCCCCTTGGAGCGAGATCAAGATCTTCAATGTCCCGGATTTCGATCCCACTACGGGGATCTACACTCCACCTCCCGGACAGGGACCCTATACCGATGACTTCAAATCTTCTCTGGAAGTGGATATCCAGCTCAGTCTCTATCCCAATCCGAATGATGGGCGACAATTCATCTTGGAGTCGGAGCGTCTCTTTGAGAATGCAGAGCGACTGACCATGGAGATCATCGACATCACAGGAAAACTGATTCATAGTGAATCCTTAGCGAGCGCGCAGAAGGGGACACAGGTCCGCATTGAAATGGGTGAGGACTTAGAGAACGGACTGTACCTGGTCCATGTCTACACGGATGATCAGCGCTTCATGCTGAAGATGTTGGTGGAGTAGATACAGACCGCCATTGGAAAAGCCAAAGCCCTCCGTATTCGGGAGGGCTTTTTCTATCGTCAAGGGTCTAAGATCTTGAGTTGGATGGTCTGGATAGACGTAATAAGATGCTTCCACCTGACTTCTAGACCAAATATCGCACACAATCACCGGAATCGGCATCACCCTATAGGGTGATTCTTCAATCGATCTCCCCGCGCAGATAAAGGGCGATGGCCTCGGCCTTGTTATTGACCTCCAATGCGCGATACATCTTCTTGATATGGCTGCGTACGGTCTCTACCGAGACATAGAGCTGGTCGGCAATCTCCTTATAGCTGAGTCCATCCACCAAGCGCTGGATGATCTCCAACTGGCGTTCGGTCAGTAATTGGGGCTTCTGCTCTTCCTTGGGTCGGGCAAAATGGGTGACGATCTCCCGCGCGATGTGCGGGGACATATACGAACCGCCTTTCTGTACGATTTTTAACGCTTCCACGATCTCTTCCTGATCGGCCTTCTTGGAGATATAGCCCACCGCTCCGCTGCACAAGGCTTTCAATATGGTCTGCTCATCCTCATAAGAAGTGAGCATGACCACATCCACATCTGGCAATTCCTCACGTATACGGGGTAGGGCTTCCAATCCCGACATGCCCGGTAGTCCGATGTCCAGTAGCAGGATATCCGGATGCTGGGATGAACGGTTCTCGAAATGCTGAAAGAAGGACTCGGCCGATCCGAATTCCCCGGCCATCTCGATGTGGGGATCGAGCTCCAGATAGTAGCATACATTCTCCCGGATCGGGACTACATCTTCGATGATACTGACACGGATATCACGTTTCTCCATACAGCTTGCAAGATACGGCATCGTCCTTTCGAGCACTTCACTTTGGAGAATCCCTATCTTCCACCTATTCATTGGAAAAGATATGCGGAGACTCGGATGGATCACGGTGTTGCTGATGATCAGCACACTATTCACAGCACAGACAGACCAGGTAGAATCACAGCTCAGCAGCTTCGAGGCCTTAGAGACGAAGGCCTCCAGAATAGACTATCTGGATTCGCTCTGCGCGCAGTACCGAGCTACTTTGGATCCAAGCGGTGCCATCTTCTATGATATACGGGACTCCATACTAGGGGATGATTGGGAAGCGGGTCTAGAGCGTGCCCATGAGTCCACCTTCTACCATACGCTCATAGGAGATATCCCGCGAGGAGGCAAGGTGATCGATACGTATTATCCGCGACTCCGCGATATCGAGGACTTGAACCTTCGGGCCAATATCGCTTATACCAAGAGCTTCCACGAGGAGTTGGCGCAGAACAATGCACCCGCTCTGGAGGCCATCGAGAAATCCATCGAGATACACGAGATACTCCAAGACACCACGGTCATCCAGTTCGGGGAGTCCTATCGGGCCAAGGCCCGCATCCTCCAGGCCATGGGGCGTTTCGGGGAGAGCAGCATCGCCTATACCAAGGCCAAGGACATCTTCATGGCGGCCCGGGATAGCATCGGCATCTCCGATGCGCTGATGGGTCTCGGCATACTCTATGCGCAGCTCGGGCTCTATGATGAGTCAGAGGTCTTCTTCCAGCAGCGCTATGACTATGCATCGAATCCACCGCCCCTCATGTACCTGCAGGATGCACTCAATCTGGGACGCAATCGGATGTTGGAGGGTCGCACCCAAGAAGCACAGATGCATTTTGAAGAGGGCCTGCGATTGGCCAAGGAGCATGGATTGCCCGGGCACATCAGCCTCTATGCCTACAATGGATTGATAGAGAGTCTCTACTTCAATCAGGCCTATGAGAGCGTCAAGGAGGTATTTATCGAGATGAAGGAGGTCTACTCACGCTACGAGGGCGATGAAGGGCTCGGCTTCCTCTTCGACCAGAGTCGCTTCTTCGACCTTCTGGTAAGAGGAGAGACGCAAGCAGCCGAGGAGATCGCCACACGCCTCTATGCGCGAAGTGCCGAGAAAGGCGATGCTTCGGAGCGTATGTTGCATGCCCAGTTCTTGTCCGAGCTCTACGAGAAACAAGAAGACTATGCGCGTAGCTTGGAGTACTTCAGGCAGTTCTCGGCCACCCGGGATAGCTTGCTGACGGCCAACAAGACCAACGCGATCCTGCTCTATCAGACCCAGTATGAGACCCAAGAGAAGGAGAACGAGATCATCTCACTCGGGAAGGAGAAGGAGAGGGAAGAAGCCCGCAGCCGTCTCTTCCTCTTGATCGCCATCGGATTGGCGGCCATCCTGCTCCTGATCAGCTATCTGTTCATCCAACTCCGCAGAACGCGAAAGCAGCTACAGGTACAGAATGAGGAGCTGCAGCGATTGAATGCGACCAAGACCAAGTTCTTCAGCATCATCGGGCATGATCTGCGCAGTCCCTTGGTGACCTTGCATGCCATAGGCATGGGCATGAAACGGAGACTGTCCAAAGGGGATGTGGAAGGGGCACAGGAGAATGTCGGAATGCTCAGTAGCAGCGTACAGCAGATCAGCGGCCTGTTGGATAACCTCCTCGGATGGGCGCTCTCTGAGAATGGGGTGATGCCTTACCATCCCGAGAAGATCGAACTACGACCAACGGTCGAGGAGACCATGGAGCATTATGCCGAACTGGCTGCACAAAAGGACATCGAGCTATCACTGGCCATACCCGCTGGCGTCCATGTACATGCCGATCCGGATGCGCTGAAGGGGATACTCCGCAATCTCATCTCCAATGCCATCAAATTCACTCCGCAAGGCGGAAAGGTGGAGCTGGCTGTAGAAGAGGAAGGAGGTCGGATACAGGTACTGGTCAAGGATTCTGGAGTCGGCATGAGCACTGAACAGATAGAACGACTGGCCTCCGATGGGGTCCAAAGCGAACGCGGAACAGCCGGGGAAGTAGGTACGGGGCTAGGCCTGACCCTGGTCAAGGAATTGGTGGACTTGAA